>JALGTD010000211.1 GCA_029821515.1 Candidatus Zipacnadia bacterium
GACAATCGCTGACCACAGAGTTCGGCGACGGGCGGCTGCGACTCGAGCAGAGCGAGTCGCTGGTGGCAGACGATGTCTTTCGCCTGGAAAGCCAACTGGTCAACGACTCGCCTAAGGCGGTGGTCCTCAACTGCGTGGCGCTGCTGGAGTTAGTGCCCAGAGCAGAGGCGAGGCTTGGTCACGACCCCAGCACGGTCAGGATATTTGAGCAGAGCAACTACCAGACGCGGATGCGACGGCTGGAGGAGCTCGTGGCCGAGCCGAAGGCCAGTGGCGAAGACCCCACCCAGAAGGCCGGCTCGGCGTCCAACCTGGTATGGGTCAGCTATGATCCGACGGTGCCTTGCACACTGCTGGTCGGCTTTGAGACCTCGGAGAGGTGGTTGGGGAAGATTTCGACCTCTACGACCCCGGAGGGTGACCTCGTAGGCTGGTCAGTTGGCTTTGACGGTGGTGATCTGCTGGTGGAGTCCGGTGAGCACCTCCAACTCGAGGATGTGCTGCTGCTGGCCGGGCCGGATCCCTGGGAGCTGCTCGAGAAGTACGCTGACCTGGTGGCCTCCCGCCACGGCGTCGAGGTGCTGCCCCAGAGCCCAGTTTCCTGGTGTAGCTGGTATCCGTACCGGCTGGCAGTAACCGCCGAGCGCGTCCTGGCCAACGCAGAAATCGCAGCAGCGCGGCTAAAGCCGCTGGGATTAAGTATTATTGAGGTTGATCTGGGCTGGGGGCGTGACTATCTGCCCAGTTCGTTTGAGGAAAACGATCAGTTCCCCGGGGGGCTGGCCGGGCTTAACGAAGAAATCAGTGCGCTTGGGCTCAAGCTGGGAGCCTGGTCAGCGCCTTTCTCTATCAGCGAGTATGACCCCATGGTCGGTGAGCATCCCGAGTGGCTGCTGGGCACCAAGGAGCAGCAGCCGTACCCTCCATGGTCGAAATGGTACTGGCCGCCGCACGGAGAAGTCTACGCTCTTGACCTTACCCACCCGGAGGCCCAGCAGTGGCTCCGCGGCAATATGCGCTCTCTGGCCGAGCGGGGCGTGCACTACTTCAAGGCCGACTTTACCGGCATAACCCAGGGCAAGGCTTTGCGGGTTCGGCATAATCCGCACATAGTCGCTGGCGGCGGCACTGAGGCGACCAGAACGGGGTTCAGCATCTTTCACGAAGAACTGAGGGCCGTTGACCCCGAGGCCGTGGTTCTGAATTGCGGCGGCCCCGAACTTCCCGGCAAGGGTGCTTCCGCCCTGCTTTACACCTGCGGTGACACCGATAACACTGGCATGCTCAGTTGGGCGCACATGCGCAACAACTACGGGCTGAATGTGGCCGGACACCTGTTCAAGCACAAACGCTGGGGCATTATCCAACCATCCTGTCTGTGCACGGGCCTGCCCGGTACTTTGGAGGAGGCCCGGGCCCGCGCTACCGCCACCTTTATGAGCGGCGGGCAGGTAGACATCAGCGACGATCTGACCATGCTCCCCGAGGACCGCTGGCCGGTACTGCTGGCGACGCTGCCGCCGCTGGGAGACGCCGCCCGGCCAGTGGATCTCTTCGACCCCATCGCTGTGACGATGGTCCCGTACCGAGCGTGGTTTGGTGAAGAGGCCGAGCATCTGGAGGCACCGGGCCCGGAGGTATCCCGTGTCTGGCATCTTCCGGTCGCAACGGATTGGGATGAATGGGACCTGGTGGCCCTGTTCAACTATGATGCTCCGCCGCCGACCGATGCCGGGGAGTTCATTACACGCTTTGAGTTACCGCTTGAGCGCGTTGGCCTGAACCCGGAAGACGTCTATTGGGCGTATGAGTTCTGGGCGGGGCACTTTCTCGGCGAAGTCCCGGCGGTGTGGGAGAATCCCACCGGCTACCAGCATCCGGGCAACGCCAAAACACTCATCGCTACCCGCCAGCCCGGCATTCTCGACGTAGCCTTCTTTGGTCCAGGGGTTAAGCTTCTGGCCTTCCGCAAGAAACGCCCGCACCCGTGGCCCGTAGGCACCAGCTTCCATCAGAGCGGCGGTGCGGAATTGAGTGAAGTAGCGTGGGACGACACTGGGGTTTTGCGGGGAGTGCTCAATCGCCCCAGAGACCAGCACGGCGTCATCGTTATTGCCGGCAGCCCTCATCGCCCGCACAGCGCCTCAGTTGGCGGGCAACCAGCCGCGGCACGTGCAGGCGCCTGCGGGAGCCTGATCCTGCCGATAGCCACCTCGGATGACACGACACAGTGGGAGGTGAGTTGGCGATAGCTCGCGCCGGCGGGCGTGGAGGCAGCCAGGTCGGCGGGAATGCACTGCATCGCGGTGACTTCCAGCGTGGACGCTGCCCAGCTCACCGCTGCTGACCTGGTGGTAGACTCGCTGGCAGAGGTCAGTATGGAGTCGGTGCGGAAGTTGCTCATCGCGTAATTGGAAAGAGGTGGAGACCGATGAACACGCTTAGAGACACTGACGAGGGCCGGGCCCGGCCGTCCGTCTGGCCGGTGTATGTGGCGGCGGCGGTAATCCTAGCCTTCAGCTTGGTGCTTTTCGTTCTGTTTGTTCTGGAAGTAGTCTTACACTCGTTTCACATCCTGCAAATAATTCAGCCTGCATATGGGCTTTTCGGAATTGTGACAGCCGCAGGGATAATCCCGTTGCGTCCTTGGGGATGGTGGTGCGCACTCGTATGGACTATCATCTTTGGAGTCGTCGTAGCGGTGAGCACGGGGCTCATGCTTCAGGAGCGACTGGTTCCGACTGGGGAGATTCTAGTCCGGCTCGCGATTATTGGTCTGCTCATATGGCCCCTCGCAACGCGCCGGCGCTTGTTCTTCCCACGAGTATGAAGCCGTCCGCGGGTGCTTCGCCCCGGCGCTATCACCCTCAGCCGTTGAACGGCGTATGCCCGTACTCCTCCCAGAAACTGACCGCCTGGCTGGCACAGGTATTGGCAAGGATCGTCACATAGTCCGGGGTCAGGAAAGTGACAGGTACCTGGCTCTCCCACAGCACATCAAAATCCTGGTCCAAGCTGATGCGCCCGAACGGATCATCCCAGTTGCGCTGCAGTAGTTCAATGGCAATCTGGCCCTGTTCCCGTTCGTTATCACCGGGCATGCCCCCCAACCAGAGGAATGTCCAGGCCGTACCGCTGAGGACGCTCATTGAGACCTCGAGGTCATCGCCATTTTCGTAGGGCAGCTCATACCACCCGAAATCGTCATCCCGCGTGTAGTATAAGCCGGTCTGCTCCAGCAATCCGCCAAGTAGCTCGAATAGCTCGTCATCGGCACCGGGCAGTTGTAGGTCCGCCGGTGCGTCGGCATCGCTGTCCCCCATAGACGCCTGCCAGTAGGCGGCGCGCTGCGCACCCAAC
>JALGTD010000013.1 GCA_029821515.1 Candidatus Zipacnadia bacterium
TGGCAGAGATGACGGCTCCCGGTGGCGGCTACAGCAGCCAGTATCGCCAGGACTTCGTCAGCAACGGTACCGAATGGACGCGGGCCTCAGGGCGGTTTCGGGTGCCTTCCAACATCGGGACGGTGCAGCTTGAGGTGTGGGTGAACTTGACGCACACCGATGTGACGACCGCCTGGTTTGATGACATATCACTCGAGATTGTGCCACCAGAACTGGTTCTGGACGACATCGCCATCGAGATCCTGCAACCGGCACACCGGGTTCTGCGCGAGCCGGGCCAGGACATCGTGGTGCGGATTCCGTGGCCAGCGGATCTGCAGCCGCCGCAGGTGGGGGAGTACCGACTGACTCTCGCGCGGGAGGGTACCGTGCTGGCGAGAATATCCGGAGCAACTGAATCACCGGTCCTGGTGACCTTCCCTGGCAAGTTGCTGGATAGGGACGGAATCTACACCGTGGCCTGTCGGCTGCGCAGCGAGGGGGAGTATGCTCGGCCCGAGCCGGCAATCGTAGTGCGTGTGGCAGACCAGACACCGCCGCCGGGCGCGGTGGTCATAGATGAGCAAGGCCGAACGTTGATTGACGGCGAGCCGTTCTTCCCAATCGCCATATTCTGGCCGCCGCTCGAGAAATGGGAAAAGATGAAGGCCCAATGCTTCAACACCGTGCATACGTGGCTACCCGACCCCGATGAATGCGCTGAGGCGATGGCAATGGCCGAACAGTTGGGCCTGAAGGTCTATCACGAGATGAGCTACCCGCTGCGTGGGAAGTGTGACCTGGCGGAGGTGCAGCGGATCGCCGAGCAGTTGCGTGATTCGCCGGCGCTACTAGCCTATCATGCACCCGATGAGCCCGGGGTGCATGATACACCACTGCGCTGTCTGCAGAAGAGCTACAACCTACTGCGGAGCGTGGATCCGTATCATCCAGTAGCCCAGATATACTGTGATACTGCCGAGCTGGAGTACTACGGCCGCACGGCGGACATTCTGTTCATGGACCCGTACTTCGAGCCGGCAATGATCGCCGAATGGAACCGATTTCCGAACGTGTGGCAAGAGGAGCAGGGCTTATCACGGGCCGTGTGGACGACGCTGCGCGCCTTCCCTTATCCCGACCTGCCCACGCCCCAACGGGTAGCACTGGACACCTACCTGGCGCTGATCAACGGTGCGAAGGGCATAACCTACTTCAACCATGACTACTACGACTATCGCATCGATGAGAGCCCGCTGTGGGAACCGTTCAAGGAGCTGAACCGTCGGACCGCAACGCTGGGTGAGATGATTCTGCGAGGCGAGAAGCTGGAGATTCCGCCCGGCCCGAAGACGGTCTCTCAGGTGGGGATGTGGCGCTGGGAGGGCCATCTGTGGGTTGTGGCGGCGAATTGCAAGAACGAGCCAGTTGAACTGAGCTTCGCGCTGCCCGACGAGGTGCGGGCTGATGCTGACATCGAGGTGCTCTTCGAGGGCCGGACGCTACCCGCGGGCGAGGAGATCCGTGACCACTTCGTGGCCTACGATACACATGCTTACCGGATTGCGCTGCGGTAGGCGGGCTGGTCAGCCTAGAGGGACCTGTGAGAAGCCGGCCTATAAATCCATGGCGGTGTAAATGTCAGGATCTAAGCCCGGGCATTGGATGTCATTATAGTATTTGCCGAGGATGATCTGGGCGCGGAGCAGCTTCTCCATCTCTTCGGCGCTGCGATAGGTGAAGGGGTTAAGCTTCTGTAGACGCTGCTCACTAATGCCTGGAACAGATACCGGAGTTAAGACTTTTTCGCCCCAGAAGGGATGCGGAGCCCACTGGACAGCGCCGCGGGCGGCCTGGATGAGGAAGACTTCAGTCTCCTCAATAGAAGGGTCGGTGCCGCCGATAGCTTTAGGACCCTTGGGGGTCTGTTCGAAGCGCACCCGGGGCATCTCATATTCTTCGCCGTTAAGCTGGAGAGTATGCCACTCGTAGGCGGCGCCGATCTTGCCAGTGGTGTTAATTTGATAGACTTGAATTGGATCGCCTGCGTCGTAGCGCTTGTAAAGGATCTCGCGGAAGCGGTGAAGGTGCTCGGTATTGCTTACGCCCATAGTGAAAGGCAGACAGTAGCGGCTGGAGTACTTGGTCTCACCGATGCCCTCCTGGCTCTGCGCGGGATGGCCGACGGTGCGGCCGTCGGCGAGGACCTTAGTGGCGAAATTGATGTCGTTGAGCTTGAGCCAGGCATAATCGGTCAGGTAGCCAGGGCTGATGAAAACAGCCATATTGGGAGGGGTGGTGGAGTCAACAGTGCCGTTGAAGGCGCCGGTATCTTCCAAGCGCAGGACACTGCGGGCGTTGCGGTTGAGCATACCGTGATACTGGAAGAGCTTAGCGTCAAAGGCGGGATTCCCGTCTTCATCCCACTCGGTATTCTCGTGGAGGGCGTCAGGGCTCATAGCCGCTTCATAGATGCCGGCCTGGTTGGCATCAATACCCTCGGTCTTCGTCCAGGAGCCGTGCTCAGAGCCGGAGACCATATGCTCGAACCAGCCGGTGACATCATCGTTCTTTATGTAGTTGTTGTAACACATCCCGGAGAGATCAATACCGAATTTCTCCTTATATAGCTGATAGATCCTGTCGTTGAGCACGTACATTCCGTGAGTGGACTTACCGCTGCCAGTCAGCCCCCAGCAGCCCATTACAATACGCTTCTCAGTGCCGTCGGGGGTCTTTACGGTGAACTCGCGGCAGGCAGCGTGTTCGCCGGTACCACCCTGCAGATAACAGTACCTGATCCAGTGAGAAAGGAAGGCCTTTTTGACTTCGCCCTGGTAGGAGCTGGCGGTGCAGATTGTATAGTTGTGATTGGGGAAGCGGATGACCTGGAGAAGCTTGCTGGGGTCACCGGGCATAGGGGGGTTGCTCAGATACTGGGGGATAAAGAAGAGGGTCGCATCAGGTTCTTCGTCGGGGTTGGCGGGGAAGCAGATCTGCTTCCAGCGGTAAGGGATGTCAGGATACTGGGGGTCGCAGTAGAGGCGACAGTGCATGCGCGCGGGCGACTGGAAGCTGCCATAGTTGGCGTCGGCTTGAATCATCGGGCGAGTAATAATATGTTCGAGCACGCGGAGCATCAGTTCACGATGATTATCAGTTAATTCTTGCTCCGTATTGACTACAGAGGTGTTGGCAGCGCTGCGATGCCAGATATTCGAGCTCCAACCCCAGCTTCGGTTGGCGAACTGGATGCCATAGGTTTGAGCGCGCTCAAACAGGTCGGTGGGGTTGTTCTGCAGGGCCGGGATACCAATCGCTTGCTTGTCGGCAATTATCTTGCGGACTATGTCGGGAAAGTTGCTAATAGTTATCTGGTCAGCGGTTATGGGCATAATACTACCCCCAGGCATGCCTGTTGTCGCAGCACGCTACCACAAATTCAGTATAATGATATATTGATTATTCTCTATTGTACAGACCTTTCCCTCCCAATGCAAGGGAATTTCAATAAATATTGGCACGAGCTATCTTTGACGGGCCAGCTTTGCTCATGGTTAGTGCCACTTAGCGGTTGCGCTTTCTCGATTCCTCCTGCTGAATAAACTCCTCAACCCGCTGGTAAGTGGGAGGTGGGGCAGAGGCGGGCTGGCTTATCTTCAGGGCTGCCGCCGCCGCTGCCCACCGAGCTGCGTGTGGCACAGGTAGACCGCGCAGATATGCCGCCATAAAGCCGGCATGAAAGGCGTCACCGGCTCCAACATCGTAACGGACCGTTACAGAATAGCTGGGAATCTGAGCACGATCCCCATTGAAACCTGCAAGCGTTCTCCGCTCGCCGGAGGTAATCAATACCACTGCTGGGCCGAGGGCCTGGGCTTCAGCAAGCGCCTCTGAGCCATCGTCCACTTCAAAGATAAGCCGAGCCTCTTGTTCATTCATCAACACTAAATCGGCAGCGCCGATGGCCTGTTTTTGAATTTCGCGGATGGTCCCAAGTGGCTCGGACCACGAATCAGGGCGATAGTTAATTGCATAGCATACGGTGCGGCCAGCCTGGCGGGCGACGGCTGCGGCCTGCAGGGCGGCCTCCCGTAGAGGCTGGGTGCGGATAGCGGCTTCGGTGAAGTCGAATACCTTGCCGCAGAGGATTTCGACTTCCTCAAGGGTGTCAGCAGCAAGTGTGCTCATTGGGTCGCTGAACTGCGGGGCGCGATAGAAATAAAAGGTCTTCTGGCCGGACTGATCCGCCCAGCAGAAGGAAATTGGCGTCAGGTGGCCGGGTACGGACTTGACCAGGTTGGTGTCTATTCCCCGTCTGCTCAGGCGATTGATCAGCCACTGACCCAGCTCATCTTGTCCAACGCGGGACATAAAAGCGACGTTGACACCAAGAACAGCGAGCGCTACAGCAAAGTTGGCAGCCGAGCCCGCTGCCAGCGGGACAAAAATGTCGGCATCCTTTATCGGCTGCCCCGGTTGTTGGGGAGTCAGCTCTACGAGAGCAGAGCCGAGCACTACGACATCTACAGCCGGGGAGCTCGTTGGTTGCATCACAGTAATTCTCTCTTTGAGAGGTAAGGCATTCGAGCTCCAATAATCGGCGCGCTGTAAGTCCACCAATGACAGCAGAACACGCAGGTGTATTTCGCGCTCTCGGCGAAGTATCCTTCTTCATTATTAGAACAGGTGAGGGGGGGCGTGGCCATTTATGCTGCTCGTTGTTGGTCTTGATGGTGCATCCTATGAGTTGTGCAACCGCTGGATGGACGAAGGCTACTTGCCCAACTTGACACATATCCGGGGGCGCGGAGCTTGGATGCCTCTGCAGTCAACTATACCGGCAGTCAGCCCCGTGGCCTGGTCCACCTTTATGACCGGCACCAATCCCGGGGAACACGGCGTCTTCGGCTTCTTTGTCCCCGAGCGACCCGGGCCCTATGAACCACCCACCCGATTCCGGCCAATCAGTTCTTATGATTGTCACGGCAAGCGCTTCTGGGAGCAGATGAATGAGGCAGGCCTATCCACTGGTATCGTGGGAGTGCCGGTCACTTATCCAGTGAGAGCTGTCAACGGGCATATGGTTGCAGGGTTGCTTGCTCCCATGTTGGAAGCGCCTGGGACGACATACCCTGCTGCATTGGCTGCCGAGATCACAGCGCAAGTCGGCCCCTATCGCATCGTTCCACGGGGTGTGTACGTGCCCGGAGGAGAGGAAGCCTTTCTGGATGAGGTGCATAGGTCACTGGAGTTGCGCAGAAACCTGGCGTCCTACCTGCTGGAGCGGCACCGGTGCGATGTGCATCTCTTTGTGCTGTATGAGACTGATTTGGTTCAGCACAAGATGTGGCAGTTTATGGATGAAGATCATCCTCGATACAATGCCAGTAAAAACCGTTGGCATGATGCCATTCGCGACGTCTATGTCCATGCCGACGCTATTGTTGGGGAGTTGATGGAAGAGTTGGGGAGCGGGGATACACTGGTAGTGATGTCAGATCATGGTGCAGGCCCGCTTTATGGCACACTGCATCTCAACAAGTGGCTTCGAGAACAGGGCTACTTAGCGTATAAGACTGGCTGGCGGCAAAAATTGGCATGGGCCGCCAGCAAGTGGAAGATTGTACAACTTTCTGCCAGAATATCTAGACAATTAGGCGTCAATCAAAGAGTTACCCTACGCCCCGGCCAGCGCCGAACCCTTGCCAGCGGCTTTCTGCGAGCTGACGATCTAGACTGGGCGGCAACCCGGGCGTATAATATGGGATACCAAGGGGCCATCTACACAGTGGGGGAGAGGCACGCGGAGACCACACAGAAATTAACTGAGCACCTCACAGAGATTCGCGACCTGGCCCGAGACTGCCGTGTCGTGGAGACAGTGCATACACCGGCTGAGCTATATGCCGGTCGCCTTGTTGATTACGCGCCAAGCATTATCCTCAGCCTCAAGAAGCAGGCTTACAATGTCTCGCAAAAGGTCTTTGCCCCTGCATTATTCACCCTCGGCGCCGACAGTGGCACTCATCGCCGCCAGGGACTCCTCGGTGTTATAGGCACAGGCACTAAAGCCATAGCCAACACGGGGGAGTTTCACATCCAAGGTATGGCCCGGCTATTGCTGGAGATAGCGGAGGTGTAGCTCTAGGGACTGGTGCAGAATCTGGTCTATTCAAAGCAAGCTCAAGAAAAGCTTAAGTGGAATAACTAATCAGCGGGAATACCGACCTTCCACATAAGTAATAGCTGCATTATAGGGACCTTTGAACTAAGCAATACCGGCCTTGTAACGAAGCAGAACTGTATGGATTACCGACCTTCGGCCTAACTAATAACGCCTGTTCACTTAGATATGCACCATTGACGCCTACAGCACTAAAGGGATCGGGAGATTGGTAGTAGTGTAGAGGATACATTTGTATACAACACACATAACATTCTCCACAATCTGCTGCTTTGTGGAAAACCCCACATATACTTATCCACACACAGGCTGTCTTGTTGCCAGCAATTTTTGCATAGAACCACAATTCTTATTCCAATATTTCACAAAGGAACTTAACCCCGGAGCAACGAACATTTATAAGCCCCTCCACCATCCAACCAAATGCCATAAACCATTCATTTTGATATTACAACTGTTCTGATCAGACGCCAGTGAACAATAAAATTACAACCCAACAGGAAATAGATCTCCACGACTACTGGCAGCTTATAACTAGTAGTTGGCGGATATGGGTGTATGCTGGAGTAATAGCTGGACTGGCAGCACTTTTCTGGAGCTATTCTATACAATCTACCAGGTATGCAACCAGCACGAGCATAGTAGCCACCGGACAACTTCCCAGCACCTCACTAAGGAACAAATGGCTCGTTGAAGCCTTGCCCATTGAACTGCCAACTGAGGCAGGAACAGGGGCGGAGCTATGTCGGTATATTCTGGAGACGAACGCAACGCAACGGCAGGTGGTAGCGCAATGCTCACTACAAGAGGGCTTAGGAGCAACAAGCCAACAGGATGCCGCCCAGCAATTGGGTAATTGCACCCAGACAACTCTAGAAAGTCCGAATATAGTTATACTTGCAGTTGTTCTCCCCGGCCCTTCACGGCTAGCGGGGCTCTTCAATAGAGCAAGAACTGCACCAACAGCACAGTTGACTGTAAGAGTAGTGGAGGCCTACCTAAAGGTGCTTAGTGAGCGGCTAACCCAGCTACACCTAACTGCAGCGAAGCGAAAGCGGGTTTTCCTGGAGGAACAGAAGGAGCAGATTAGGACGGAGCTAGAGCAGGCAGAGGAGCGCCTGCAGAGCTGGCAGGCCAGGCATAGCGTGATGGAGATTAGTACAGTAGGGAAACTTGCGACCGAGGAACTTGTAGACCTCCAAGAGCAGCAGGAAATGACACGCCTACAACTACACACAGCTCAACACCACCAAGAAGGCCTCCGGCAACAACTACAACAGCAGCCGGAGATGCAGGCTGCCTCGGTAGTACATCGGACTAATCCTTTAGTGGATGAACTTCGCGAGAAATTGGTTAACCTCGAGGCGCAGCTTGCTGTCGCGACCGAAGTGGAAGGGAAAAGCAGGCAGCACCCTGATGTGCGCGCACTTCAGCAACAGATAGATGCAGCCACAAAGGCGCTATCCGAAGAGCAGCAGCAGACAATGCTAAAGGCAAGCACGACAGAGATTGCCAACCCAATCGTACGAAAGTTGGAGGAAGAGCTGGTCCTAGAGGAGGCAAACAGCACCGCCTTGGAGGCGAAGATCGAGGGTCTGGGAGAAGCGATACGACGGGCTGAGCAAGAGATGGCAGAGATGTCCGGGGAGGCGCTAGGATACAATCGGCTGTTACGGAATGTAGAGATAAAGCAGACACTTTTTGAGACACTGGCCAGTGAGTATGAGCAGGCACTAATTGAAGAGCAGGCTACGGAGCCGGTTTTCTATGTGATTGACGAGGCAATGGCACCTGAGCAGCCCGAAGGCCCTGGTCCGCTGGTCCAGATGGGGCTTGCTGGAGTAATTGGAATACTGTTGGCTTGGGTATGGATCATAGTAAGTACGGGCGTGCGAAGCGATAGGGGTGGCAGTGGTGCAGCGTCTGTATAGGACAGCAAAACAGCGGATAGTTAATAGCGTCGCGCACCGGGGTGTGGTGGCGGTAGTCCTAGCGGCGGCGGTAGGTGTTGGTGTGGCGATGTGCCTCACTGGCCCCCAGGCGGCCCAATGGGTGGGGCTGGCTGCGTTGGTGTTGTTGATTGGTGGTATGGTGGCAGCACAGGCGGTAGTGGCAGGCTGGGATTGGCTGGCGCCGCCAGTTTTGTTTGTGGTGATCTTTGGATTGTATTTTGTAGCACGGCCGATGGGGCTGTTAGCTGGGCTGAAAGCAATAGCAGGGGCAGGGGCAGGGGCGCAAGCCAGTGCCGCCATTGCCATAGCTTTTGTCGCAGCAGTAGGTTTTTGGGTGGGGTATCTTCTGCCTATAGGGAAGGCCCTGGGGGTGAGCATACCCTGGGTGAGCCGAGAGTGGTCGGCGCAGAGGACTCGCGTAGCGGTGTGGCTATGCTGGGGGCTGGGGTTGATTTGCTGGGTTGTGATGATGCGGGCAAGTGGCGGAATTATACAACGGCTGACTACCTATGGCCAGGGAACGGCCGCCGGGATAGGCGTGGTAGTCGTGGGTAGCGCAGCCCTGCTGGGGGTGGCACTGGCCGGCGGGTGGCTGGCCTATTGGAAAGGAGTAATTTCTCGGATCGAGCTTATCGTAATTACCACCACCGGCGCGGGGATGCTATTGGTGCATGGTCAGCGTGCCGCTGCATTGGTTCCTCTCCTGATGATAGTGACGATATATCATTACGAGGTCCGGGCCATACGGGCTCGCCAAATAATATTGTTGGGCCTGGTCGCAGCATTGATTGTGGTTGGTGTGGGGCTGCCACGGCTAAGGATTGTCCACGCTGCGGAGGTAGCGCTTCCGGCACGTGACTATGCCACTGTAGGTGGCTGGCTGCTGCTGCGTAACCTGACGGCCTTTGATGCTTTAATGCTGGTCACCGAAAAAGTTCCGAGACAGATTGACTATCAGTGGGGAAGGACCTACGTAGATGCGCTTGCTATGATTGTGCCCAGGTGGTTATATGAGGGCAAGGCACAGCGGAATCTATTTAACCGCCTGCTGCGGCCGCGCAGCTCCGGCTCAATGGCTCTCACGCTGCCCGCCGAAGGCTATCTCAACTTCGGCGGGGCCGGCCTGCTACTGGAGACACTGCTGCTTGGAGTGCTGTATCGGGCACTATACAGCTATCGGGGTCAGCATTCACAAAATGAGGCAGCAGTTCTAGGGTATGCGCTGGCTGTGCCGTTTTTTGCGCTATTCTGGCGGGGAGGGCTTATGGGCGGACATCTAGGCTACCTGCTAGCATACGGCGGCCTGGTGGTATTGCTGGCGCTGTTCTGTGCGGGCTCGAAGTGGGTGGTGGGTGTGGAGGGGGCGGGGCAGGCAGTTTAGCGGCCTGCACAAGAGGTTGATAGATAGGGAGGCGAAATATGACGATCACGAGTCGTGCGCCAGTGCGGGTTGATTTTGCAGGGGCCTGGACAGATGTGGCCTATTTTTCTGATGCTTTTCAGGGAGCAACTTGCAATGCAGCTATAAAGCTGTATGTTGAAGGAGAACTTGATGTATCTGAACATGACCAGGTTTCTACTGCCCAACTATTGGCAGAAGCGCCTGAGTCGGACCTGGGAGCCGCGCAGGCAGGATTGCGTGTGTCGTATGAGAGCCAGGTCCCCGCGGGCAGCGGGTTGGGCACATCAGCGACCCTGAATGTCGTGTGGCTTTCCCTGGCACGTCGCGAGGCCGTGACCACGGTAGATGAGAAGATGGAGATTGCTGCCCTGGCATACGATGTGGAGAAAATTTTAGGCATCATTGGCGGCAAGCAAGATCAGTATGCCTCGGCGGTCGGAGGCATCAACCTTTTCGAGTTTGGCCAGGAAGTACGGCGGGTGCCCGTGGACATGACCGATGACCAGATTGAGCAGCTCCAGCAGCAGTTGGTGTTGTGTTATACGGGCAAGCCCCGGCTGTCTTCTAATATCCACAAGAATGTGTGGGGCAATTTCCGAGCTGGTAAAAAGGAGACGGTGCAAGCTCTGTTTACCCTGCGAGACAGCGCCTACCAGGCTAAGGACTATTTGGAGTCCGGCGAGCTAGAGCAATTTGGACAGCTACTTACCCGCCAGTTTGATGCGGCCAAGCAGTTAGACGCCTCTACATCCAACGAGCAGATCGAGGAGCTTTTTGAGCTTGCCGGACCGAGGATCATAGGTGGTAAGCCTTGTGGGGCTGGGGGGGGAGGCTGCATCCTCTTCCTGGCCAAATCTACACAAGACGCGCGGGCGCTGGAAGAGGAGTTGCAGAAAAAGCAATTGGCGACCATTGATCTACAATTCGACTTTGAAGGTCTTTGCGTGGGAACCACAGGATAGCAGCATCTGCCGGTATTAGCTTGCCTGGAAGATATTGATCTGATGCGAATAGGAATTAACGCACTGGCGTGGGTGCCAGACCGGCAAGCCGGCATGCAGACTTATTTGTGCCAGCTTGTCAGGGCCCTGCAAGAAGTTGACAGCGATAACGAGTACATAGTATTCGTGGGCCGTGAAGCTGAAGAGCAGTTGGAACTGCGCAACGAAAACTTCCGCGAAGTGGTATGTACCCCGCCGAGCCGCTCGCGCATTCTCCGGGCGGTCTGGGAGCAAGTTCAGTTGCCTCGCCGGGCCCGAGCAGAACAGGTAGAGGTGCTGCTGTGTACTGGAGGCATCGTCCCCGGCAATCTGGATATGCCGGCCGTACAGGTCATCCACGACTTGCAGGTCTTTCACTATCCGGAGAACTTTTCCTGGCTGAAGCGCAACTTCCTCCGGAAAATGCTCCCCAGGTCAGCGCGGGCGGCCTCCGTGACGGTTGCCGATTCAGAATACACGCGCGGCGACGTGGTGAAGTTATTGCCTCAAAGAAGGGCCGATACCCGTGTGGCGCTGCTGGCGGGTAGCCCTGAGTATCAACCGACCTCCACTGAGGCAATCGCGCAGGTGAGACGCAGGTATCAGCTAAGCGACGAATACCTCTTGTCAGTAGGCACCTCGCACTTGCACAAAAACCTCCACGGGCTGGTTGAGGCGTATGAACGGGCAGATGTAACGGCTGAGCTGGTGCTGGTGGGCAGGCGTGGCTCCGGGCAGCACCGACTGATGAGGGCAGTGAATGAAGCGAAACGCCGCCGGCAGATAAAGCTGCTGGGGCGGGTGGCAAACAGCGAGTTGGCGGCTTTGTATACCGGGGCCAGCAGTTTTGTGTTTTCCTCTCTATTTGAGGGGTTTGGGATGCCTGTATTAGAGGCAATGCAATGTGGCTGTCCGGTGGCCTGTTCCTCGCTCACAGCTCTGTCCGAGGTGGCTGGCCCGGCAGCTCTGCTTTTTAACCCACGTGACCAGCAGGCCTTCACCGCGGCCATCCAACGGCTCCTTACAGAGCAGAGCCTACGGGAACGGCTGCGAGAGAAGGGATTCGCTCGAGCCGGCAAGTTTGACTGGCGCCAAACTGCCAGCGCAACAATAGAGGCGTTGTTCGATGCAGTTGCCTAACCTGGTGGGACTAATGCAGATTACTGTGGAGGTCTGGTGCACTGGGGTGCCTAAATTAATTGATAGTTGCCCAGAGCACAACATCTGTCGGCCAGAGGAATTCTAGTGAGTGATAAGCGCTATTGTCTCGGCCTTGACTTTGGGACCAATTCGGTGCGAGCTTTGATCGCCGACGCAGAAAATGGCCAGACAGTCGCGATTGCGGTCGCCGAGTATAGGCGTGGAGAGAGAGGCGTACTGGAGGACCGGAGCAACTCCCATATCGCACGCCAGCATCCAGCAGACTATTATGACGGCCTGGTGGCGAGCGTACAGCAGGTGGTCGAGGCAGCCCGGAGCACTGCAAAGTTCTTACCCGTCGATATTATAGGGATAGGGATTGATACAACCGGCTCGACACCAATACCCGTAGACGAGCAAGGTGTGCCCCTGGCATTCGACCCTCGCTTTGAAGACAACCTTGACGCGATGGCGTGGCTATGGAAAGACCACTCTTCAATTGCCGAGGCTGAGCGCATCACTGAACTTGCACAGCAGCATCGCCCGGAATATCTGAAGCAGTGCGGGGGCACGTATTCCGCGGAGTGGTTTTTCTCGAAGATATGGCATTGTCTGAATGTTGCATCGAACGTCTTTGAGGCAGCGTACAGTTGGGTAGAGTTTTGTGACTATGTTCCTGCGCTGCTGACGGGAACTCTACAACCCGACGAGATGAAGCGCAGCATCTGCGCCGCCGGGCACAAGGCAATGTACTCGGAGGAATGGGGTGGGCTGCCCGATGCAGATTTCCTGAATTTGCTTGATGTGAGAATGGGGGCGCTGCGTGAGCGACTGTATAAGCAGGCTTACGCTTCGGATGTACGGGCAGGAGACCTCAGCGAGGAGTGGGCACAGAAGCTGGGTTTGCCTGCGGGGATACCGGTGGCGGTGGGGAGCCTCGACGCGCACTACGGGGCAGTAGGTGCAGGTGTGCGAGAGGGGACGGTGGTCAAGATCATCGGCACCTCCACTTGCGACATCACGGTGGCGGGAGCGAGAGAAGGCCCACCACACATTCCCGGCGTCTGTGGAGTGGTGCAGGACTCGGTGCTGCCGGGCTACTATGGGATTGAAGCGGGGCAATCGGCAGTGGGAGATATCTTTAACTGGTGGGTTACTGAGATTTGTGAGGGTGACTCTGAGCAGCATGAGGTACTCACAAAGCAGGCCTCCGAGCTGGCACCCGGCGAGAGCGGACTGCTGGCACTGGACTGGAACAACGGCAATCGGACGATATTGGTGGATGCTCGGCTGAGCGGCCTGCTAATAGGCCAGACACTGCAAACGACGCGGGCGGAAGTCTATCGGGCGCTGATTGAGGCTACTGCGTTCGGCGGGCTGACTATTCTAGTAACTTGTGGGGGTATCGCCGAGAAAAACCCGATGTTGATGCAGATATATGCGGATGTCACCGGGCGGCGGATGGAACTGTCGCGCTCCGAGCAGACCTGTGCGCTGGGCGCGGCGATATTTGGAGCGGTGGTGGCCGGGGAGGACAGGGGAGGCTACGCGACAGCAGAGCAAGCTCAGGAGGCGATGACGGGGACTAAGGTTACGAGCTATGAGCCGAATGCCGCCGATCACGAGGTCTATCAGGAGTTGTATGGGTTATACAGGCGCCTGCATGACAGCTTTGGCGTAGCCGAGCACAGCGATTGCCTCTATGATGTGATGAAGAGGCTGCTGGAGATGAAGCACAAGGTCAGCACCCAATAGGAGCAATGGACGGTTATGCTGGAAGAGCTGAAGGAAGAAGTATGTGCCGCTAACCTATTGTTGCAGCAGGCGGGCCTGGTAGTGCTGACCTGGGGTAACGCCAGCGGCATTGATCGCGAGCAGGGGCTTGTGGTAATTAAGCCCAGTGGGGTCGCTTACGACGGGATGACTGCGGAGCAGATGGTGATTGTGGACCTGGAGGGCAATGTGGTGGAGGGCGACTTGCAGCCTTCATCGGATACGCCCAGTCATCTGGTGCTATATCGAGAGTGGGAAGATATCGGCGGAGTGGCTCATACGCATTCGACCTATGCCACCGCCTGGGCGCAGGCGTGCCGCAGCATTCCCTGCTATGGGACCACCCATGCCGACCACTTTCGGGGGCCAGTACCGGTGACGCGGCCATTAGAGCCGGAGGCGGTGCAGGGCAGCTATGAGTGGGAGACCGGACGGGCGATAGTGCGGGCAGTGGCTAACAATAATCCGCGGGAGTTTCCGGGTATTTTGGTGGCGCAGCACGGGGCGTTCACGTGGGGAGGGTCAGCGAGCGAGGCGGTTCGGAACAGCATCATTGTGGAGCAGATCGCGCGGATGGCAGCGGTGACGGAGGGGCTGGCACCGACAGTAGGCCCAATCAGCGATGAGCTTAGGGATAAGCACTTCCTGCGCAAACACGGCCCGAAAGCGTATTACGGGCAGACTGAATAGCCAAGGGCAGCAGTAGCGGCAAAGTGATCACTTAATTCTGTGTCGTTTGGGAGGTAAGACAGATGGATCAAAAAACAACTTTCGGTGTCGTTTGGGAGGTAAGTCAGATGGATCAGAAAACAACTTTCGGTCTACTGGTCGGAAACAGAGGGTTCTTTCCCAGCCATCTCATCGAATCCGGGCGTAAGGAGATATTGCAGAAGCTGGAGGATGCCGGATTCGGGGTGGTGGTGCTTGATACCGACACCACGCCGTACGGCTCGGTGGAGAGCCTGGAGGATGCCAAGAAGTGTGCGGCTCTGTTCAAGGAGCATGCGGACGAGATTGATGGCATATTGGTGACGCTGCCGAATTTCGGCGACGAGCGGGCAGTGGCAGAGACAATTCGGCGTAGCGGG
>JALGTD010000212.1 GCA_029821515.1 Candidatus Zipacnadia bacterium
ATCCACTCTCACATCGGGCTTGTCAGGGGGAACGGGTTTGCCGTCCTCCTTTAGCACCTCCAGATAAAGGCGGGCGGCGTCTTCCGCCATCAGCAGCGCCTCCGCCAGGGTATCACCCTGGGTGTGGCAGCCCCGGAGTGCGGGAACTGAAACCGAATAGCCCCCGTCCTCCTCACGTATGAGCACTGCGGTATAAGTCATAGGTTTCTCCTCCCTGTTGTTTCGGCCTTATGGCAGGCGCGAAACCCCGTTGCAAAAGCCTCAACCCCAGTGCGAACCACTGCTCGGATCGTGTCAAGCTTTGCGATGCCCATTTGATTGTTCCTATGCTACCACGCCGCAGTTATCCTGTCAATGTGAGCTCGGGCAAGGCGAAGAAGATCATCGTGCCAGCCAGCACACCTGAGGTACTGGATGCTTTTCTGCGCCAGGTATTCGAGCGGCAATAGGGGTTACAAAGTGAGAGGGATCCTCGTGCTTGTTCTATGCAAGCAGTACGGTCACAGATTGGCCATGCTCATAGGGATACTGGTCGCGATGCTCACCGTGTGTCTTCATGTAGGGACCGTACAGCCTCAGTGTGACCCCTTCCGTGGTCACTGTTGCCAATCAATGACCAGCCCCAACATCTCCCCAGGGCCCTCAACCAACTGCTCAAAGGCTGCAGGAGTCTGCTGCGGAGTGAGCGTATGAGTGATCAATGGCCCAACCTTCAAGTCACCAGCAGCCAGCAACGCCAGACATCGCCGCATCCCCTCATCGGTGACACCTGTAGGAGAGTAAAAAGTAATCTCTCTAACGTGAGGCATATACAAATCCAGGCAGGTAAGGTCAGGATAATACGCCTGCAGGCAGTAGCGGCCTCCGCGCGGCTTCATCCACTCAAAGGATTCGTTGAGCGCCTTTTCGTTAGCACTGGTATCAATGATGGCATCTGCCCCATCAGATTTGTGGCTACGAACTACTTCGCCGACATCTTCGTGCAGCGGATTGACCACGCAGTCGGCGCTATAGCGACGGGAATACTCCAGTCGCGAGTCCGAAACATCAGTGACGATAACCTTGGCGCCCCGCATACGGGACACCTGGGCCGCAAACTGGCCAATTAGCCCCTGGCCAATAACCACCACCAACTCGCCACTGTTTATTGGCATTACTTCGGCTGCTCCGTGGTAGCCCGTCGCCGGCATTACCAGCAAAGCGGCATCTTTAGAGTCTAATTCGTCAGGAACAGGCAACACTCCATCGGCGTCTGTCACTGAATATGAGGTATGGCCACCCCAAAATGGGTGCAGTGGTGAGTCAATTTCAGTAAATGACAGGAAGACCCTATCCCCTTCACGTATTCCCTTCACATCGGGCCCCAGGCGATCCACGATTCCCACCTTTTGATACCCCGGGACAATCGGAAAGGGCACATCCATATAAAGCCCCGTCAGCACCCAGACATCAGTGCCATTACTGATCCCTGAATACAAAGTACGGACGCCCACCTGGCCGCTACCAGGTTCGGGTAATTCGATCTCCGCCAGTTCTACTTGGCCACTCTGCGGAAATGCCATAGCATCACAGGTTATGCTCATATATCTTCTTCTCCCTCAATTCGGGATTATCCAACGGAATATGCTGTTATTGGACGACTATTTCCACGGCCAGATCTATGACGCAGGCAATGATCGGCAGGCCCAGGGAATCCTGATGCTCGCCAAACAGGCAGATGCGACCCGGAAGCGGTAACTCTTATGTGTTCGGCAACGGGCATTTATCAGTCCTCAGGTTGGCAGTCAATCAACACCTTGCATTCAACTAACAATTCGTTTATTATTGAGCTTGCACCTTCCAGTTGTCAAGGTAAGGGCCCCAACAATCAGAATTGGCGCCTGCGGAGAACGGTTTACCTCATCAACCACCAATTAGTGAACACCCACTATCTGGAGGACTATAATGTCAGCTTCTATGGACAAGGAAGATGTGCTGGAACAGGCCAGAGCCAACAATGTCAAGTTCATCAAACTGTGGTTTACCGATATCCTGGGATACTTGAAGAGCTTTGCCATCACTGTTGATGAACTGGAGCTATCCATGGCAGAGGGCCAGGGCTTTGACGGTTCATCCATCCAGGGCTTTGCTCGCATTGACGAGAGCGATATGGTGGCGATGCCGGATCCAACGACTTTCGCGATACTGCCCTGGCGGCCCCACGAAGACGGAGCAGTGGCCCGCATGTTTTGTGATATCTCGCTACCGGATGGATCGCCCTATGTGTGTGACCCACGCCACGTACTGAAGCAAACCCTGCAGCGCGCCGCCAAATTGGGCTACACCTTCTACGTAGGCCCCGAGCTGGAATATTTCTATTTCAAGACCAACGGCCCCGACCCGCAGGTTCTCGACCACGGCGGGTATTTTGATATGACCCCGCACGACGAAGCGGTAGACCTGCGCCGTGAGACTGTGCTTATCCTGGAGAAAATGGGCATTGCCGTCGAGTATAGCCACCATGAGGTGGCGCCCTCCCAGCACGAGATTGACCTGCACTATACTGATGCGCTGCGGATGGCTGATGCGGCGATGACTTATCGCCTAATCGTCAAGGAAGTGGCGCTCCGCCAGGGCGTGTATGCCACCTTTATGCCTAAACCGCTGTCCACCGAGAACGGAAGCGGTATGCATACTCACCAGTCGCTATTCAAGGGCGAGGAGAACGCCTTCTTCGATGCCGATGACCCCCTGTATCTATCTGACGTGGCCCGTCACTACATCGCAGGGCTACTGACGCACGCCCGAGAAATAACGCTGGTAACCAACCAATGGGTGAACTCCTACAAGCGACTGG
This sequence comes from Candidatus Zipacnadia bacterium, assembly GCA_029821515.1. Lineage (GTDB taxonomy): Bacteria > Armatimonadota > Zipacnadia > Zipacnadales > Zipacnadaceae > JALGTD01. The sequence continues at coordinate 2,837 of JALGTD010000212.1, forward strand.
TGCCCGGCTACGAGGCCCCCGTTTACCTGTCGTGGGCGTTGCGCAACCGCTCTGATCTGATTCGGATTCCCACCTATAAGCCCGGCCGGCCCAAGGCGACGCGGGTGGAGTATCGCTCACCGGATCCGGCCTGTAATCCCTACCTGGCCTTTACTGTGATGCTGGCAGCCGGGCTGGAAGGCATCGAGAACAAATATGAATGCCCGCTGCCCTGCGAGCGCAATGTATACGAGATGTCCGCTGAAGAGCGCGAAACACTCGGCATCGGCTCGCTGCCACCCGACTTGCTCAGTGCTATTGCACTAGCTGAGGGAAGTGAGTTGCTGAAGAAAGCGCTGGGTGAGGAAATGCACCGCAAACTCATCGAGAACAAGAGGATTGAATGGGACCAGTATCGGGTGCAGGTCACCGACTGGGAACTGAAGCAATATCTGCCCGTGCTCTAAACTATCCACAAGACTGACCCAGGCAGAAAGGGAGTCAGACACCCTATGAGCCGCGATACACTTGT
>JALGTD010000213.1 GCA_029821515.1 Candidatus Zipacnadia bacterium
GCTCGCCGACACAACTTTGTCCGAAAAACACCTTGACACACATAAATCATTTATGTATGATTGGTATGCTTCAGGAACGAAAAGGCCAAGAAAAGCGACAATCGGGAAGTTGGCGAGGCGCTATGGGTACAGACAGCACTGAAATTGACGAACTATTCTACGGGACTGTCACCGTAGGGGAGCGCGGACAGGTTGTTGTACCGGCCCAGGCACGAGCGGATCTTGACATCAATCCGGGGGACAAGCTGCTCGTGTTCGGCCACCCTCAGCAGATCGGCTTGATGATAGTCAACGTAGCCAATGTCGCTCCAATCATGACATTTATGGAGCAGGCCCTGGAACGAATGCGCAAAGAGCTCAATGAGGCGGACAACGCAGACGAATAGCCGAGTGCACAGCCAGCAGAGTCCAGACGGGCCAAATTGGGATAACTCCTGATCCGAGGCGATGAGTGAGTGAACGAAGATGAATAGCAAGGTAACTATTGCGGTCGTATGCACAGTATTGTTAGTGAGTCTTGCGGGCGCGGCTCCGCTGCCAGCTCAGGAAGAGCCAAGTGAACAGCCCATCGTACTGACCCTGGCAGATGCCATCCAGATGGCTCTGGAACGCAACTACGATTTGCAGATAGCCGATTCCAGAACCCAGCAGGCAAAGGCTGGCTACGGGGAAGCAGCCGCAGCCGACCGATTTCAGCTCAACTTCGCAGGCGCGTATCTACGCCTCGGGCCGGTGGCCTCAATGACACTCCCACCAGAACTGGGGGGCGGAGCAATCAAGCTGGGTGAGGACAATACCTGGAACTACGGTGCTTCGGCATACAAGTCGCTATACAGTGCAGGGCGCAATGCGGCTCTGCGGGCGCTGGCGCGGGTCGGCTCGGCGACTGCCGAACTCAATGCAGCAGCAGCGCGGCGACAGATCGCGCTGGCGACTACCGAGCTATTCTACGGAATAGTCCAGGCCCAGGGCCTACTGCGGGTCGCCGAGCAGAACAAGCACCGCGCCGATGAGCAATTTCAGGTCGCAGCCGCTCGCGTGGCGGCGGGAGCGGCTCCGCAGTTCGATCAGCTTCGCGCTGAGGTGGAGGTGGCCAATGCTCACCAGGGGCTAATTGCAGCGCGAACTGCGGTCGCAACCGCCAAGAGCCAACTCAAGAATCTCCTGACTATTGACGTGGCCCGGCCCATCGAAATCGAAGCCCCCCCACAGCCTGTGTTCCTGGCGGCGGATTGGCCCGCCTGCCGCGAACTGGCTGGCCAGACGCGGGAGGAGATCAAGATCGCTCAGCAGCAGGTGGCTGCTGCTGAGCAGAGCGTGAGGCTAGCGCGGGCCGCACGCGGTGTCAACCTGGGAGCAATTGGCGCATACACCCGGCAAAGTGCCGGGGGCTTCAGCGAGGATTACTCGTGGTCGCTGGGCGTCCAGGCATCAAAGCCGATCCTCGACGGCGGCAGCTCCCGTTCGCAGCAGCGCCAGGCTGACGAGCAGGTGAAGCAGGCCCATCTACTTCAGCAGCAGACAACCGAATTGGTCGCGCTCGACGTCTGGCAGGCAGTTCTGGCCCTGGAAGAGGCCAAAGCCAAGTTGGCCAGCACCGGCAAGACAGTCGAACAGGCCGAAGAGGGCCTGCGACTGGCGCAGATTCGCTACGAAGCGGGGGTGGGAACACCCGTGGAAGTCACCGATGCCCGCACAGCTCTATCTGCCGCCGAAACCAATCACGTTAATGCCGTCTACTCCTATCGGGTCGCCGAGGCCCGACTGGCTCGCGCCGTAGGAGTGCCGGCCAGTGAGTTGCCTGTAACTGAGCAATGAGTGTGGAGAGGAAATCAATGAACGCTTCTGTGCGCAGTAAGCTTATTGCCCTATTTGTGGTCATCATTCTGGTGGCCGGAGGCTACTGGGCCTTCCGGGCGCTGGGTGCTAAGAAACAGGCCCAGCAGCAAGCGGCGCTTAGTAAAAAGGAGATCCCGGCGGTGGAGGTAATAGCCGCCCAGCGTGGCGATATTGAGCGTACTTTCACGTTTACAGGAACTCTGGAAGCAAAGAATAAGGCTGGCGTTGTCGCCAAGATGGGCGGGAAAGTCAGTCGGGTATATGTGCAAGAAGGCGACTTTGTCCGCTCCGGACAGTTGCTGGTAGGGCTGGAACGGGCTGATCTGCTGGCCCAGCACGACCAGGCTCGCGCCGCGATACAGGCTGCAGAAGCTCGCCTCAAGCAAGCACAAACCGGCGAGACCCTGCAAAGCGCCCAGACTGACACCGGTATCGAAAACGCCGAAGCCGCGGTGGCCGCCGCCGAAGCTGGCCGCGAGCAAGCTCGCACTAATCTGGAGCTGGCCGTCAGCCAGACCGACGTGAGCGCTGAGCAGGCCCAGCAGCAACTCAAGCAGGCCCAAGCGCACCTTCAAGCTCTGGAAACTGGTGCTCGCCACCAGGAGATTGAGATAGCCCGTCAGCGAGTGGAGCAGGCCAGAGCCAACCTGGAGACGACCCAGGCCAACTTGGAGCGGGCCAGGAAATTGCTGGCCGCGGGTGCTATATCTCAGCAGCAATTTGACGCTACCCAACTGCAGTTTGATACTGCTCTGGCCCAATCCAAGACCGCAGAGCAACAGCTTGCTCTGACTGAGGAAGGTCCGCGCAGTGAAGAAATCCAGATTGCGCAAGCTCAGGTGAACCAGGCCCAGTCGGCGGTCGCCCTGGCCCAGGCCAACCGCAATCAAGTCCAGATTCGTGAAGAGCAGCTAAAAGCCGCCGGTGAAGCTGTCCGCCAGGCCCAGGCTAACCTGCGCCTGGCCCACGCCAGCGTGGGGCGCAACGTCGTCAGCGAACAGGAGACCAAGGCAGCTCAGGCCGGATTGAGCCAGGCTCGCGCGAATCTGCAGTATCTCAACACCCAGATTAGCTATACCTCGGTTCGCGCACCTATCTCTGGTTATGTAGTCCAGCGCAGTGTCGAACCGGGCGAGGCGGCTGTCCCCGGTATGCCCCTGATAAACATCGTGGACAACCGCAAGCTGCATCTGCGCAGTAGCATTGGCGAGAGTCGCATCAATAAGATCAGCGTCGGTCAACCAGTCACCGTCCAAGTGGATTTGCTTCCCGATGCCGAATTCACTGGCACAATCCAGGATATCATTCCCGCCGCCGATCCGCAATCACGCACATTTGAGGTGAAAGTCGAGGTCCCCAATCCTCAGGGCCTGCTTATGGCGGGAACCTTCGCCCGCGCCACTGTAGTAATCGAACGCTTGACCAGCGTTGTAACAGTGCCTCGCGATACCGTCCTCGAAGATGAGGAAGGGAAATACGTGCTTACGTTATCACCGGCTTGAATAACGAAACAGATGTAGCTATAACTGACGGACTCTCTGAAGACACAAATGTAATCACGCGTGGTCAGACTCAGGTAAAAGTTGGCGACCGCGTCAAAGCCAACACAACGGACTAACCACCACTTATGAACATAGCAAAGTTTTCCGTTACCCATCGCGTCACGATCTGGATGGGCATATTGGCCGTATTAGTTATGGGCTCACTGGGTCTGGCGCTGCTCAATATTGACCTCTTCCCCGATATTGACTTCCCCGCGGTAGCGGTCGTCACCAGCTATCCGGGAGCCTCCCCTCGGGAAGTCGAGGAATTCGTCACCAAGCCCATCGAAGAGGCGGCCGCCATTGTCTCAGACCTGGAGAAGGTCAGTTCGATCTCCCAGGAAAGCTTCTCGCTGGTTATCATTGAGTTTGACTGGGGCAAGGATATGGACTGGGCGGGCTTCGATGCCCGCGAGAAGATTGACCCGGTCATCGCGTGGTTGCCCCAAGATGCCAGCCGACCAATGATCTTGAAGTTCGAGGCCCAAACGTTCCAGCCGGTCCTGTCGGTGGGGATGAGTGGACCTCGTGACCTGCGCAGTCTCTACGAGCTGGCGCGTGATACCGTCAAGCCGGAGATAGAGAAGATACCCGGGGTAGCAGCAGCCAGCATATTTGGCGGTCTGGAGCGGGAAATCCGCGTAGCGCTTAACTGGCAGCGACTCAAGGCCTACAACCTGGGTGTTCGCCAAATCGAAGGGGCGCTACGCAGCGAGAATATCAACGTGCCCGCCGGCTTTGTCACCGAAGGTCCGCGCGAGTTTACCGTCCGGGTGGTCGGCGAATTTGATCTGGTTGAGGCCATTGGCAATGTTGTGGTAGCCAATCGCAACGGCGCTCCAGTTTATCTGCGCGATGTCGCCCAGGTCCGCGACACCCACAAAGACGTACGCAGCTACGCCCGGATAAACAACAACGCGGCCGTGACCCTGGCTGTCCAAAAGGAATCCGCCGCCAATACCGTCCGAGTCTCCAATGCCGTGCGCAAAGCTGTCACCAAACTGCCCGAAAAGCTGCCAGATGACATCTCCCTTTCCATTGTGAACGACCAGGCTGAGTTCATCAAGCAGGCGATTGCCAACCTCAAGAGCGTGGCCGTCGAGGGCGCGCTGCTGGCGATGATAATCATCTTCCTGTTCCTGGCTACGTTGCGAGGTACTCTCATCGCGGGCCTGGCCATTCCTCTGTCAATCCTCAGCACGTTTGCCCTGATGTACCTGAACAATATGACGTTGAATATGATTACCATGGGCGGACTGGTAATCGCCATCGGTCGGCTGATTGACGATTCAGTGGTAGTCCTGGAGAACATCTACCGGCATATGGAGCTCGGTGAACCAGCCGAGGAGGCCGCAGTCAGTGCAGTCGGCGAACTGGCCACGGCAATCATCGCTACCACCCTTACTATGCTATGTATCTTCATACCGCTGGCCCTGGTCGGCGGCCTGGTCTCGACATTCTTCACGCCTATGGCGCTCGTCATCACCTTCGGTCTACTGGCCTCTTTGCTGGTGGCCTTCACGGTTACCCCCTCGCTGTCGGCAACTTTCCTGCTGCCCGCCCACAATGATGAACCAGCCTCATCAAGCAATCAGCCGCCACGACTGGCTGCTGGCCTCGGATATGGATTGCTGTTCGGAGTTGTCTCATGGCTTATACTGTGGCTGTTGGCCGAATTGCCTCTGCGGCCAGCTTTGGTGGGTGGTCTGATATTTGGCCTCATACTGGGTATCCTCATCGCCCGCCAACATCTGGAGGCAGTACTGGGATGGTGGCAAACAGGAATTGCCAAACTCACAGACCGATATCGTGATGCCATTGACTGGTGCCTGCGCCATCGCGGCATAGTAACAGCAATCGCTGCCGGCACTTTTGGCGCCAGCCTGTTGATAATCGGTACGGTCGGATTGACCTTCTTCCCCGAAAGTGACCAGGGCAGCATTGATTTTGTTACCGAGCTGCCGGTGGGGTCATCTGTCGCCCAGACCAATGAAATGGCTCGGCAGATTGAGGAAATTGTCAGGCAAGTGGACGAAGTGGATACCTACCTGGTCACCGTGGGCCAGGCAGCAGGGGGCCGAGCAATGTTCGGCGGTGGCGGTGGTGGTATTCGGCAGGCTAATTTTCATCTGGACCTGGTGGGGAGTAAAGAGCGCACTCGTAGCAGTCAGCAGATAACCAACTGGCTGCGCGAACACTTCGCTGATGTGCCCGGAGTGGAGGTTGGTTTTCAAGAGCAGATGGGACCGGGCGGGGCCGCCGTGGAGATCACCGTCACCGGTGAGGAACTGGACACGCTTAGTCGCCTGGGCACCGAAGTAATGGCACTGGTCGCCGACATCCCCGGCTTGGTTGATCTGGAGCTTGACTGGGAGCCGGGCGCGCCCGAGTATGAAATCAGAATTGATCGGGAGAAGGCAGGCCGCGCGGGCCTGAACGCAGACGAGATCGGCCATACTCTCCAGACGATGATTCGGGGCACCCGGGAGCTGACCAAGTTCCGCCAGGGCGGCCAGGAGTACGACATTACGGTACGTGCTCGGGAAGCCGACCGGCAGTGGGCAGGTAACATCGGTGACATTGAGCTGAAGGGGCGTGATGACCAACTGATCCCGCTGCGGGAGATCGCCAGCATCGTCCCGACAGTCGGGCCGACCCAGATCAGCCGCCGCGACCGGCAACGGAGCGTTACCGTCGAGGCCAACGTCGCAGACCGAGCACTTGGTGACGTGGTGAAAGACATACAAGAGAAGCTGTCCACCCACGGCTTTCCCGCCGGGTATGACTATTCAGTGGGCGGCGCCTATCAGGATATGCAGGAGTCGTTTCGGGGCATTTTCATCGCCCTGGGCCTGGGTATCCTGCTCATCTATATGGTTCTGGCCGGCCAGTTTGAATCGTTCTTCCACCCCTTCACCATTATGCTGGCAATCCCTCTCGAACTCATCGGTGTAGCCATAGGCTTGCTGGTTACCGGCACACCGGTCAGTCTCTTCGTGATGTTGGGAATTCTGCTGCTGACCGGTGTTGTAGTGAGCAACTCTATTCTGCTGGTGCAGATGATAAATCTACTACGCGAGCGGGG
>JALGTD010000214.1 GCA_029821515.1 Candidatus Zipacnadia bacterium
GATACATTCTGAGCCACAACTGCGGGAACTGCTCACACCGCTGACGACCGCGGTGGACGGGGTGACATACGGACGTCGGCCCCTGCAGGCGGCAGGCTACCAGGAGCTGGCCGCCGTCGCTGAGCAGCTCTGGCAAAGGGCAGGTGGTTGAGGTGCGGCATCTGCGCAGCGGCCTGGTCATATTGGGCCTGGTCATCGCCTTCACCATCTTGATTTCACACCTCATCTCCCGCTCGCCGCAGTATGATCTCACCAAAGACCACGCCAGCTTCCGCACCAATGAATGGGGGACCAGGGCCCTGCGCGAGATCTGCGAGCGCAATGAGGTCAATGTCAAGCTGCAGGAGCGACCGTGGGACGAATTTGCTACCAGCCCCCAGACGCTGCTGTGCGTGTTTGACCCTGATTTCGGGCCTGACCATAAGCAACTGAGTAGTCTGGTTGATTGGGTGAAGAACGGCGGCCGAGTGCTACTGGCGGTGGACACGGATCACGTGCTGGAATACAACGCTGCATACGGCTACATAAGCGCCAACCACGTGCTACTGGCTTACCTGGGGCTGGTGAGCTCTTGGGGTGGCTTGTACCGGGCAACGGTAGTGGTTGAGCCGGCTGTCCCGTCGCCCGTGGCCAGTCAGGTGGCGCGACTTCAGGTCAACTCGCCGCAACGCCTGGCGGTGGCCGACTCGACTGACGAGATAGATCAGCACCTGCGCGGGCTTGTCGGTGACCAGCAGAAGCTGCCTACCATTGAGCCTGTAACAGTGGACAGTTACCAGTCCCTGCTATCCGACGCCGACGGCGTGCTGGTGATGCGGGTGAGGATAGGCCAGGGAATGATTGATGTTATCAGCGACGCTGACATCCTGGGCAACGGCCAGATTGGGCAGGCTGACAACATAGTCCTGGCTATGAATCTGATTTATGCTCGCGGCATACCCGAGGCAGTGTACTTCGACGAATATCATCACGGCCGGCACGCACGCCAATTCGATCGGGAAAAGCTACCGGGCAGGTTTCTTGTCCGGGCAATGGTGGCCCTTTTTGTCTGTCTGGTCATTTATCTGTCGGGCAGCCTCTGGCGCTTTGGGCGGCCAGTGCCACTGAAGGCGGAGTCGCGGCGGTCATTGGCCGAGCATATCGCGGCTTTCGCCGGGCTGTATCAAGGGGCTCAGGCCACTGGTGCGGCACTGGCCAAGATTGCCCAGCGCTTCCGCTGGCGGCTGACCCAGGTAACCGGGCTGCCTCCTTCGGCCGACCCCCGGGACCTGGCGCGGGCCGTTGGGCAGTCGTTTGCTGTAGACAGCGAGGGGCTGACCGCTCTTCTGATGGAGCTGAACACCATTGATGCCGACGCTAAGTTGTCTGAGACCCAGATGCTAAGCCTCACCCGCAGGATTGCCACTTTTGAGGAGGTTATCAAAGATGCAGCAGTTCACCAGCGACACCCCTAAGACGCAACAACTCGCAGAGCGCATCCGCCAAATGCTGGGCAAGGCAATAGTTGGCCAGCAGACGGTAATCGAGCAATTACTGGTGGCGGTGCTGGCACGGGGCCACGTACTGATGGAGGGCGTGCCCGGTGTTGCCAAGACTCTGCTTGTGCGGGCATTGGCTCGCTGTTTGGATCTGGACTTCGGGCGCGTGCAGCTTACTCCCGATCTGATGCCCTCAGACATCCTGGGCACTTACGTCTTTGACTTCACCACCCAGGAGTTTCATCTGCGCCGAGGGCCGATCTTCACTACTCTGCTACTGGCTGATGAGATCAATCGCGCCCCCGCCAAGACTCAGTCGGCTCTGCTGGAGGCGATGCAGGAGCGGCAGGTGACGATTGAGGGGACAACTTCCCAGCTTGACGAGAACTTCACGGTCTTCGCCACGCAAAACCCGATTGAATATGAGGGCACCTATCCATTGCCGGAGGCCCAACTCGATCGCTTCCTGGTGAAGGTCGTCGTCGAGTATCTTAGTCCAGAAGAAGAAGACGAGTTGCTAGCCCGCACCGACCAGGGCTTTGATGCCCAGCAGTTGGCCGAGGCCGGTGTCGAGCCGGTAGCCTCGGCGGGTGACCTGGCTGAATGCCGCCAGGAGATTCTTGGCATCAATGTGGAAGATTCACTGCTCCATTACATAGGCGAGCTTATCCGCCGTACCCGCGACAGCGGTCAGTTGGTGCTGGGGCCCAGCCCGCGAGCGGCGATGATGCTGCTGCAGGCCAGCAAGGCTCTGTCCGCCCTGCGAGGCAGCGACTTTTTGACTCCCGACCACATAAAGAGTATCGCGGCGCCGGTGTTGCGCCATCGGCTCATCCTGCGTCCCGAGGCGGACATCGAGGGCCTGACCGCCGACGACATTATCCATAACGCCCTGGCTTCGGTGCCGGTACCAAGGTAGCAAAAACTCAATGATTATCACACTCTTTGGCCTGGCCATTTTGCTAATTGGACCCGCTTTGATCATGGCGGCTGAGTTCTACCCGCCCCTGGGGGGAGTGGGCTGGGTGTGGATTGGGGCTGTGCTGGTCGTGGCGGTGGCCGACAACCTGCTGTCGCGGCGGGCTGCGGACATTGAGACCGAGCGCCAGGCGGACAAAAAGCTGTCGCTGGGCACCGAGAATGAGGTTGAGATCATCCTGTATAGCCGCACTCATCGGCCCCTGACTTTGCAGGTCAAAGACGATCCTCCCATTGAATTCGAAACCGCCCGGCGTCAGCAGTACCTGCGGTTGGGGCCATACCAGACACAGCGAATCACCTATCGCACCGTGCCTCAAGCTCGGGGCGACTATCAGTTTGGGGACATCCATATCCGGGGTCGCTCCCGGCTGGCATTGAGCTGGTGGCAACGGCGCATACCAGCTCAGCAACAGGTTCAGGTCTATCCGGATCTGCTCCAGGTCCACCGCTATGAGCTGTTGGCTCGCAAGATCCACCTGCAACAGGCCGGCTTTCGCGGGATGCGCCGTCGTGGTGAGGGGACTGAGTTCGAGAGCCTGCGTGACTATGTGCCCGACGATGATTTCCGCGATATTGACTGGAAAGCCAGCGCCCGGCGCAACAAGCCGATCACCCGCGAGTACGAGATCGAGCGCAGCCAGAATGTGATGCTGATGATTGATGCGGGCCGAATGATGTGCGGCCAGATTGAGGGGATGTCCAGGCTTGATTACGCCATCAACGCGGCGCTGATGCTGGCTTACGTGGCCAGCCGCCAGGATGATGCGGTGGGGATGATGGTCTTTGCTGGGGCAGTCAGCAGTTTCATCCCGCC
>JALGTD010000014.1 GCA_029821515.1 Candidatus Zipacnadia bacterium
AAGATAACTATGCACGATACCTGGACGGGGGGCAAAGATGGCGATAACTGTCTGTACCTGCGGGAGGTGGAAGTCTACGGAGGTGAAGAGGTGGAAGTCACCGGAACGGATACTTCAGCAGGTATTATGTCTCTAGCTCGCTGGCAACCACCATTGGTTAAGCCGCATGCGGTGGCCCTATTCCGCCGTTACTGTCTGGAGCAGCAGACTGACATTGTAGTTGGTGTACTGGGCGACCGTTTCGCCAACTTGACCGACAGTTCAGGTGACCTATTTGAGCCTACCTGGGTGGACCTGTTCACCAAGCAGCTCAAGCAACACGGCGACTACCAGACTATCCAAGTGCTGACTGACAGCAGTATCAGCCTGGATAACCTGACTGAACTCCGCGAAAGACTTCGTGATTTCCAATCAGTGGATTTACTCATAATTGCCTACGGGACCGAGGCTAGCCTTACAGATATGCCAACGGTGGAGTTTCGGCGCCAGCTTCAGCAACTGGTAGAGATAGCCCAGGACGAGCTGGCAGCCCTAATCGTGGTGGTCACACCCGCGCCTTTTGCCCATCGGCCTGACCTGGCCGGATTTGCCCAAGTGCAGGACAAAGAGAATTGGCGGCTGGCACGCGCCGCTGAGCAGGTTGCTGCACTCACCGACTGCGCGATGGTGCGGACTGCTTCGGTACTGGCTCACAGCCAGCAAGAGGTTGCAGAACTGTACCGAAATAACGTATCATTAACTGAGGTGGGGCATTTGGCCGTCGCGCGAGCTTTGGAAAATCTATTACAGTAAGCCATCCACTAAACGATAAACCATGCACCACAGCACGAGATGAGGTAGCAGCAAATGCGAGTATTCTGGGGCATAATTCTTGGTGTTGTGCTGTTCTTTCCCGGTATCGTTCTGGTACGATGGGTGGGAGAAGAGTTGCTTGGCTACGGAGAGATGTCGGTTACCGACGGCTGTCTGCTGATAATCATCATTCTGCTGAGTGTAATAATCGTTACTGGAATCAGTCACCGCCCGCAGAACCGTTCCTCTCAGCGCCAGCCGTCAGCGCCCGGTTCCGAGACAGAGTCCTATCCTCAACAGCCACCTTCTCGGGGAGTGCGCCGACCACTACAGCACCCCTCCTCACGCCACCACACTCCACGCAAATGAAGCGGCTACCACGCCCGCCACAGCCAGCTAGACTATCCCGGCTTCCTGCTGTTGGCAAGCATATAGGCATAGCAGCTTTGTGGCTTCTGCTGATCGCCCTTCAAGTTTGCCTGGCGATTTCCGGCTGTGGCGGCCCCAGCAAGACCAGCAGCATTGACACCGTCCAGCTACGCCGATACCGCTGGTATCTGGACGACGTCCACGCCAAAGTATGGGTAGTCGGGCAGGTGCAAAATACCGGAAAAGCGATCGTGACAGGCGTGGAAGTACATGCTACACTGTGCAATTCTCAGGGCAGTCTCCGCGGCAAGAATATGGTTATGTTGAAAGATCTCCAGCCCAGTGAGAGGCGCATCTTCAACCTGGGAATAACGCGACGCGGGAGCACTGCCACCGTGACTGTAGAGCTGAAACAGCCCGAGGAAACACACTAATCAGCCTGCAGAGTGCAATCGCAGAAGTAATTGCTAGCGTATGCCTAAAAACATAGATAGTTAGCCAGCGCCACCCTGGGTGCTGCGATTCAACTGTTGGGAGGACATAGTGGATCGCCAGTTGCGCGCAGGCTTCACATTGATTGAGCTGGTAGTGGTAATCAGTATCATTCTGATTCTCGCTGCTATGCTGCTGCCGGTCTTCGAGCGCGCGCTTAGATCGGCCGAAGCAACCAATTGTCTGATGAATTTGCGCAATATCGGTTATGCAGCTCAGCTCTATGCCGGCGACTATGACGGATGCCTGCCCCCGGCTCTGGTTGAAATACCGAGCAGTACCCGGAAGAACTGCTGGGATGTGTTGCTACTTCCCTATCTGCGCTGCCCTGAGATCTACTTGTGCCCTGCCGACGAAAGTCCCACCGAGGGACCGGCATATACCAATTCAATCAAACACAGTTACGGCATAAACCTCGACGTGGCGATGATTAATGGCTATGCCGGGGCCTCTTTACAACTCGGCAATATGCCGCATCCCAGCACTACCATACTGTTTTTTGATTTAGCCCAAGCAAACTCGTACGGCTGGCGCGCGTCCTGGGGCAATATGTCCCAGTACGTCGCGGCTCGCCACAACCAGGCCAGCAATTTTGCGTTCTGCGGGGGAAATGCCAAGCGTATCAAGCCGTCCGAAACGCTGACCAGCAGCGTAAATCTCTGGGAACCTTGACGGGATCTGCCGATTAGGCCAATGCCCTCGGCAAGGGCCCATCGCTGGTAGTTCTATTCTCCCCTGCTATCTCCCCGCTTGCCTAGTCTGGCCTGAGCAGCTTATAATGGCAGACATCAGCACTGCAAGGTAACCACAAACAATGCAGCCTAAACACACTCTATTTGCAGTAATCCTGTTGACCATTATCGCCCGAATCTCGGTCGCTGATGCTCCTGCCGAAGTTTACCTGCAGATAGCCGGTCAGCAGATAACCGGCCGACCCGCCCCTTATGTAGAAAATGACTTGCTTTGGGGGCCGGCGGATAGCGTCGCTAGAGCTCTCGGCGCGGAGGTCAACTGGCAGCCCAACGAAGGACGCCTCGCAGCAACTACCGCTGATGGACACCTGCTCCAGTTGAAAGCTGGCAATAACTACTATCAATTGGATGACCAGAAGATAGAGCTGCCGGCAGACATATCTATCACCGAGGGAGTGCTCATCGTTCCCCTTCCTCCTATCATTGAAGCTCTGGGCGGCGAGCTTTCTGTCAGTAGTGACATCACACGGTTTTACGTAACGGTGCCAATGAGCCAGCCAGTAATTCTCGGGGATGACGAAGGCTTTGCCGTGGAACTGGAGACAACCGGGCTGGTCATTGGCGAGGTCAAATATCTGGACGATCCCTACCGTGCCTACCTCGACATCCACGGAGCCAGACCACATGTCCCCACTGGCCGGCGCTACATCGGCCAGGGTGGCGTGTGGCGGCTGCGCTGGGGGCAATTTTCCGACCGGCCACCAATTGCCCGTTATGTCCTGGACCTCAAGGAGAAACAGCAGGTGACGTGGCTGCCTCGTGCTGATGGCCACGGAGGGTCACTCATTGTGGGAAAGTTCGATGGCGACGAGCCGGAGTTGCCAATCCGTTATCCCCAGCTCGAACGCGTACAGATATATCAAACTGACAACCAGACCACAGTAATCCAGGCGGATTTGTCTCTGCCGGCAGAGCTGGACTATGAGGTGTTGGCTCAGCCGTGGCGGATACAGCTCCACCTAAGAGATGCTCGTATAACTCAGCAGATACCCCGCCAGCGAGGCCGGGGGGAAATTGTTAAGGGTAGCGAGGCGATAGCCACTGACGACGGTGTAATAATCGAGGTGTACCTCAACAAGCTGATGCGCTTTGAAGTTGAGAAAATAGATACTCAACAGAGCTGGAGCGTGAGGTTGTCCTTCCAGAAGGCTCAGCTTTGTGATAAACTGATAATGATAGACCCGGGTCATGGGGGCCAAGATAGTGGTGCCCGCGGGCGAAAGCTACTGGAGAAGGATGTAAATCTGGATGTGGCTATACGAATAGCCCAGCGCCTGGCTACACAGGACTGCACTGCTATATTGACTCGCGACAGCGATGTTTTTGTGGATCTGTTTGACCGAGCCAAGCTCGCTCGTCAGTTAGCTGTAGACGCCTTTGTGAGTATTCATTGCAACGCTATGCCCCAGCCAGATACCAACTGGGGCACCGAGACGTATTACTACACGCCTCAGAGTAATATGCTGGCGGTTATCCTCCAGCAGCAGCTCCTGGAGACGCTGGGGCGAAAAGACAATGGCGTGCGGCAAGCCCGTTTCGTGGTGATTCGCGAGAATGAAATCCCGTCAGTTCTGCTTGAACTTATGTATTTAAATCACCAACAAGAAGAACAGCTACTGACCAAGCCAGAAGTACGGGCAGCCGCCGCCGAAGCGGTAGTTCGCGGGCTGCGCCAGTACTTCGAGGGTCAGCCAGATATGCCAAATAGTCAGACAACAGCAAATGAAGAGAATACAACCAACGAAGCCTCACAGGAGCATTTCGCGTCCACTGACGACAATCCAGAAGGAGGCTGACCAGCTTTGCTACGTATTGATGGACGGAACAACGGGGATTTGCGTGATCTAACCATCACGCGAGATATAAACAAGTATGCCGAGGGCTCATGCCAGATTCAGATGGGCAATACCATCGTCTACTGCACGGCAACCGTTGAAGACCGGATACCCCGCTGGTTGCTTGACAGCCAGCAGGGCTGGGTGACGGCCGATTACGGAATGCTACCTCGGGCGACTAAAGAGCGCTCTCTTCGCGAATCCAAGCGCGGCTACCGCACCGGCCGCACTCAGGAGATTGAACGGCTCATCGGGCGGTCGTTGCGCGCGGTGGTGAATCTAAATGCTCTGGGCGAACGCACCATCCAGCTCGACTGCGACGTACTCCAGGCCGACGGCGGCACGCGTACAGCAGCGATCACCGCTGCTTATGTTGCACTGGTTCAAGCTTGCAGCTACTTGCGCGAGACAAATCAGATAAAAAGCTGGCCGCTGCGTGATCAGGTGGCGGCAGTTTCAGTCGGACTGGTCTCCGGGGAACTGCTGCTTGACCTGTGTTATGAAGAAGACAGCCGAGCCGCAGTGGATACGAATCTGGTTATGACCGCCGCCGGCAATGTCGTCGAGCTGCAAGCCACCGCCGAGGGCGCGCCATTCACCGTCAAACAGATGGATCAGATGATAGCCCTGGGCCGCGAAGGACTAAGAGAAGTGTTTAGCCAGCAGAAAGAAGCCCTGGCCGACCTGAATAAGTAGTCCTCCGCTCACTTGCCGAGACGAGGCGGTTGCCATTTCGCAAACATATATCACAGAGGCAGATTCGGCAGACAGGAGCTTCGTTCGATGACCTGTGCTTCACGCCCTGAGATCTTGCTGGTCGCCTCCGAGAATCCCGATAAGGTGGCTGAGATTCGCCAGTTGCTGGCCGCAACGCCGCTGCAAGTAATCGCGCTTGCCGACTTGCCTGATCCTCCGCAGCTCACTGAGCCATATGATACTTTCGCCGGTAACGCCCAACACAAAGCTGCCACTGCTGCCCGCGCCACTGGCGACCTTGCGGTCGCCGACGACAGCGGCCTGGTGGTGTCAGCATTGGACGGCGCACCGGGCATTCACTCCAGCCGAGTTGCCGCCAGCGATGCCGAGCGCATCAGATGGCTACTGGAACAGATGGAGGACTTGAACGGTAACCAACGCGCCGCCTATTTTGTGTGCATGATCGCGCTGGCCAATCCGCACGGTGAGATGCTGGGAACATGGCAGGGACGCGTAGATGGCATCATAATCCCACAGCGCCGGGGCGAAGGCGGCTTTGGGTATGATCCGGTCTTTTTGTATCCGCCGACTGGTAAGACTTTCGCCGAGATGACTGCCGAGGAGAAGAATGGTGTCAGCCATCGCGGTCAGGCGCTGCATGCCTTCGCCCGGGACCTGCCAGCTATTCTGAAGCTCAACCGTACCCGGCTATGATCATAGAAGAAGACCGTCGAGATGAATGGAATGAGTTCGTCACCGGCTGCCCGCATGGAACTGTTCTGCAGTGCTGGGAATGGGGCGAACTGAAGCAGCATACCGGCTGGGAACCGCTGCCGGTCGCCGCAACCGAGAATGGTCACATTGTGGCTACTTGTCTTATACTCAAGCGCCGGCTCCCGCTCATCGGCGGGTGCTTGTTGTACGCACCACGCGGGCCGGTCCTGGATTTTGCCAATGAAGCAGCATGGAATGATTTATTCGGTGAAATCCGAGAGATAGCTAAAGCGCATAGAGCAATGGTTCTGAAAATAGACCCAGCAGTAGCTTCCAGCCGCGCGGACGTGCTTACTATCTTGAAGCAAGATGGCTTCCAGCCAGCCCGCGGCAACCAAAACTTCGGCGGCATTCAGCCCCGCTACGTGATGAAGGTGGACATCAGCGGCGAGCTTGAAGAGGTGATGGCCGACTTCAAGTCCAAGACTCGCTACAACATTCGCCTGGCCGAGCGTCGGGGCGTGACAACCCGCGACGGTCAACGAGAAGATGTTGATGATTTTTATCGAATCCTGGAGACTACCGCCCAGCGCGACGGCTTTGCGATCCGCGACATATCTTACTATTACGACATTTGGGACTTGATTATCAGCCGTGACCTGGGCAAGATGTTCCTGGCTTATGTGGAAGAGAAACTGGTGGCTGGCACCATCGCCTTCACTGTGGGCCACCAGGCCTGGTATGTCTACGGTGCCTCCAGCAACCACCACCGCAACTTGATGCCCAACTACCTGCTGCAGTGGCGGATGATGCAATGGGCCAAACAACGCGGATGTACAGTGTACGATATGCGCGGAGTTGCCTGCGAGGTTGAGGGAGAGGCTCAGGGAGAGTTGACCGGGCTCAACCGCTTCAAGCGAGGTTTTACTGCCCAGTATGTCGAATATATTGGTGAATGGGACCTGGTCTTCCGACCAGGGCTATACAGACTTTTCAACATCGTGCAACCGCTGGTCAAGCGCATCAGAATGTCAGCATCAGACCTGCTGGACCAATCAGGATGATTTCGAGTATAGAGCAGCGAGGACCCAGTCAATGAGAGAGCTTATTGAGAGCACACTTAAGCGGACGAAACACCACGGGGCACAGTTTGCTGATCTACGGATAGTGGAGGGCAGCCAAACCGCTGTCAAGGTAGAGGACGGACGGGCCGACAAGATCTCACACTCTCTGGTCAACGGCGCGGGCCTGCGTGTGCTGCTGGACGGAGCCTGGGGCTTTGCGTCAACCAACAATATTAGTGCCGAAACCATGAAGCAGTGCATGGACGACGCCGTCGCCATGGCGCGCGCCGCCAGCAGCAACGTAACCGAACGTGGGGTGGTTGCCGAAGTTGAGCCGACCAAGGCTAAAGTCAGCACCACCTATCAAATAAACCCGGCTGATATCCCTCTGGCGGACCGAGTCGCCACAGCTTTCGAGTTTGAGAAGGTCGCCCGCGAGCAGGACCCGGAGCGAATAGTCAATACTGTCGCCTCCTATGCTGACAGCACTGCCCAGATGTATATGGGCAATACTTTCGGCAGCTACATAGAATACGAGTCGGTGCGCAGCCGCATCGGTCTGGCCGTCACTACTCAGGAAGACAATATCCGCCAACAGGCTGCTGACTACAAGGCCAACTCCGCCGGTTATGAGCTTATCCAAGAAACCGACCCCGACGAGTTCGCTGGCGGCATCGCTCGTCAGGCACTTAAGCTGCTTAGCGCCGAACCACCACCGGCGGGCAAGTTTGAGGTTATCATAGACCCGAAGATCTGCGGCCTGTTGGTTCACGAAGCCTTCGGGCACAACTGCGAGGCCGATGCCGTCTGGTCCGGCAATTCCATTGTCGCCGACAAAGTCGGCGAGCAAGTTACCACACCCATGATCACCATCGTTGACGACCCGACGCTGGTCGGGGCCAATGGTTCATACCAGTATGATCACGAAGGCGTACCAGCTCAGCGCCACATGCTGGTCGAAGAAGGAGTCCTGCAGGGATTTTTGCACAACCTGGAGACCGCCGCCCGCTTCCGCGTCAAGCCCAACGGCTCGGGACGAGCCGGCGGCTACCAGTTCTCGCCGCTAGTGCGGATGAGCAATACCTTCATTGAGCCAGGCGAGGCCAGCCTGGACGAGATGATCGCTGACGTAGACCACGGACTGTATCTGAAGGGCGGCCGGTGGGGGTATGTCTTTACCGCACGCGGTCAGTTTACCTGCAACGTTGAAG
The DNA here is from genome assembly GCA_029821515.1 of Candidatus Zipacnadia bacterium. GTDB lineage: Bacteria > Armatimonadota > Zipacnadia > Zipacnadales > Zipacnadaceae > JALGTD01. The sequence goes on from JALGTD010000014.1 coordinate 7,926, forward strand.
AAGCCTATGCCATCGAAAATGGCCAGCTCGGCCAGCACTATCGCAATGTCAACATCTCCGGGATGACTCTGGAGACTCTGCAGGCAGTGACCGCCGTCGGCAGCCAGATGGAGCTGCGCACCGGCGGGACCTGCGGCAAAGATGGCCAGGGCGTGCCAGTAGATACGGGCGGTCCCCACCTGCGCATAGCCGAGCTGGTAGTGGGTGGCCAGCAGTAAACCAGAGGCTGAGGCAATGACGAACACCGCTGAATGGATAGCAATGGGCGTAGTGGTAGCGGCTGCTGCTGTTTTTCTTAGCTACCTGGTGTATCTGAAGGCCACTGCGCTGGGGCATCCGAAGCGCGACATCCGACGAGGCGTGATTATGGTGTGGTTGTGCCTGGCGGCCACAATTGTGGTTCTGGCGGGGGCACGGGCGCTGCTGGGCGAGCCAATCCTCAGCTATTCAGCAGGCGCCGGTGGACTGCATCTAAACTCCGGCGGACCCGGCGGTATCCTTACCACAATAGCGGCTGTCTTCCTGGTTGGCATCTTGCTGTTCGTGGCTCTGCGCAACGTCCGCCGCCTCCAGGAACCACCTGAACCTGGCCCAGTTGAGCATGGCTCTGCCGACCCAAACTCCCAACAGCATACAACACAACTATGATCACCATTGCAATAATCCTGTGGGCGCTGGTGGCGGCCACGGCCGCTTTTTGGGTGTACGCATCACTGATTGAGCCCCAGCGGCTGCGCGTCAGGCAGATTGACGTGCCGCTACCTAACCTACCGGAGGCGCTATCCGGCCTGCGCATCGCGCACCTCTCCGACCTCCACTGCGCCTACCATCGTGATGACGCAGTGACCAATCGTGCTATCACCCAGACCCTCCAGCAAGCGCCTGACCTGGTGATGATCACCGGGGACCTGTCCAACGGTTTTCACTATGCCAACTGCATCGCGGAGCGTCTGGGCGAGTTGTCCGCCCGGTATGGAACCTATGCAGTCCTGGGTAATCATGACTGGAATTGCACCCTGACCACCTATCTGTTCGGCAGCCGAGAGCCGGACCCAACGGTACAGGATTGGCAGCAGGCTCTGAGCGAGACCACAATCCAGCTTTTGGAAAACAAGAACCTGTCACTGACCGTAAGGGGCCACACCATCACTATTGCGGGGGTCGGCGATCCCTCCTGCGGGCGAGACAATATTGAAGCTGCTCTCGATCAGGCAGACTCCGCCGATTTGAAGATTATGCTGGCCCACTCGCCGGATGCCATTGACCTGCCCGGAGCCGACTGGGCTGACCTGCTACTGGCAGGACATACCCATGGTGGACAGTGCCGACTGCCCGGCCTGGGCAGTCCCTGGGCGCCGGTCTGGCGGCTGCGGCAGCGCTCCTCGGGGCTGATGCGATCCGGCCAGATGCTCGCCCACGTCAGCCGGGGGATCGGCGCGGGAATGGACGCCCGCTTCCTATGCCCGCCAGAAGTATGCATCCTGACTCTTCGGCAAGGCTCAATCGCCGAAATACCCAGTGTAGAGCTTCCGCATTGATCAGATCAGCTAATCGGTAAGCATTCACGGACGAGGTAGTCTAATATGCGGCTATGGAATAACCTGCTCATCAAGCTGGGGCTCCGCAAGCCTGCTCCGCAGATTTCCCGGAGCCACGCCCTGGCCATCAAACCCATACACAACCCCAATCTGGAATGGCGATACAACGAGGAAGGTCACGCCGTCGCCAGCTTGACACACCAGGCGGGATGGCGCGGTAGGCTGGTCAGTTTCTTCCTGGCAGTACCGGGGAAGCGCCCCGTTATTCTTGACGAGGTCGGCACCTTTGTCTGGAAGATGTGTGATGGACAGTACACTATCGGCGAGATCGTGGACGCACTGCGTGAGAAATACAATCTCACCCGCCGGGAAGTAGAAATATCACTTAACGAGTATCTGCGGATGCTGGCAAAGCGGGGAATGATTGTAGTGGCAGTGCCCAAAGAAATACTGCAAGAGCTGGACGAGCCAACCAAGCGAGCTTTGGGCATCCAGCAGGTCGAGGCAATCGAAGAACTCGAGCAGGCAACCGACGGTGATGATGCTCAGGCCAGTGACAGTCCAGAAGAATCTAATTCTGAACTTGAAGACGCATAGACGGATTTGAAAGCCGCTAGTCTCGGTTACAAGCCAAGTGCCCAGCCGCTGCCCATTAACCCCAACGATAATACAACCGCTTGAGTTGCTGCTGGGCAACTCATTTACTCTTCAGCCTGCAGCTCGGCGACCTGCCGCGCCAGAACTGATTTCTTCCGATCACCACGCTGGGAAGGAAAGGCCCCGACCTTGCTGGCCTTGTCAATGGCTTTGTAAGCATGGCTCAGCGCCTCGTGAATCTCCTGCTCATCTCCGCGGCGAGCCACCTCCATCACTGCCCGACTCAGACGGGCAACTTCCTTTTTCAACCTGCGATTGCGGCGGGTGCGCTTTTCAGTTTGACGGATATGTTTGCTTCGCGCCTTTATCTGCGGCATATCTGGGTAGCTTCCTTTCTAGAAAATAAACAGTCGCCTGGTAGCGACACAACCAACGGCGACACAGCTATTATAGCACAGAGCCGCTCAGAAAGACAAGCGCGATACCGGCCAGAAGGGCGTTGGCTTCTTGACTTACGAGGACGCTTACCCACAGAGCTGCCCTAACAGACGCTTAACAACTCCATAAATGAGCAGCCGAACTCATCTCGGGGCAAGAAAGAGTTCGGCTGCATGCTTCCGCCTACGGACTTCAACGCGAGCAGCGATTTGTAGGCGGCTGTGGACCCGAAGACTCAACCTGGGTGCGGACACGAAGGCAAATATGGCTGTATCTCGAGCTGCATCCTATGCTGCATAGAAAGCTATGTATAGCCTCGGGCACATAAACTTATACAATGCTATTGTATCACAGATTACTACTGGTGTCAAGGCCCGAGGCAAATTTCTTTTACTCTTTCCTTTCTGTCTCCTTTCACCGCTCAGGCAACAATGCCAACAGGCACGACTCACAAAGAAATCTGGGCTATTTACAGTCAGCAACCAAAAGCACTCTGTTCCCCACTCTGATCCCCCGCAGCATACCCTGAGCCAGGCGGGTGAAACCACTCAGCAAAGGTTCAATAACAGGCAAATCACCGAACCAGTCGGTAACTGGCCCCGGCGGCAGATCCAGGTACAGGCGGGTTGTGGTGCCTTGTAAGCGCCCAACGCTGAGCATCTGCTCGATAAGTGATGCGGTCAAGCGGCGGGCCTGGCCTCCCGAGTACTCGGGCCTATGTGCCAGACCGAGTCGAGCCAACGCGTTGAGCAAGCCGCCACTGTATGGCTCAATAACAGCTATCCGTCGCCGCGCGATGCGGCCCAATTCACAAAACCCTTTGAGGGGGTCTGGAGTATGGTGCAGTCCCTCCACGGCAACAGCCACATCAAAACTGTTGTCACCAAACGGCAGATGCAGGACATCGGCCTGCAGGTATGGCACCTGATAGCCTCGGGTGGCACTGCGCTTGCTCAGACCATAAAGCGCCTGAACCGAAAGATCGGAGGCCGATACCTGCCAGCCGGCCCCCAGTAGCGCTTCCACCTCGTAGCCGGTTCCGCAGCAAGCCACGTGTACCGATAATGGCTCGGTACTGTCCTGCTTCAGATCCGTCAGCAGATCCCCCAGGTGCCGGCGCATACGGCGGCGCTGATAGCGGGAATGGTAGTCAGGTTTGAATACCGCTTTGTCGGGCAGACCAGCAAAATGCTCATCCTGGGCCACCATCTCCTGACTGGTAGCCTCGTCCAACCAGCTCTCATCAACCATTCGGGGTATGCTCTCTGTGACGGTGTAGATGAGATTACAAGTAGTGCAACGAAGTCCCTGAGCACAATCACTCAACCTCGCGTGGCACGATGGGCAGACCAGCATCTCCAGACGATCCCAGGTTGTCTGCTTCTCATTGGTCATCGGCTTTGTACGCTGCATATCCGGAGAACAGATATTGCAGAGGACCGTTTTGGGGAGAGGCTGGTTTCGCGTCGCCACTATTGACTTCTCGTCTACTGGAACTGATTGTACATCAGATACGTCATAAGTAACAACAACACCATCATCATCCCAGCAGCGGAGCAAACTCGGCATGCTTGTTGCTGCTGGAAGTGTGTCGGCACCAATTTCATGGGTATAATGAATCACATGATTGAGTCCCGTCAGACAACTACCGCACCGCTATTGCTTGCTGTTCTTTTCCTGCTCGGCTCAACCGTCCCTCTTTGGGGCGCTGAGCAACAGTTGAAAACTGTTCCTATCCCTGGGCCACCTCACGCGGTGATTGCTGCCAACGGCACGGTGCGGATGATGCCGGCGCGGGCAGTGGCTGACCGATTGATCATCAAGCTGCGCCCACACGTCGGCCCCCAGCAGGTGGGAGCGGTAGCCGCCGCCGGCAATAGCCGGATAAGGAAAGTGCTGCCACTCAGCGGCCTGGTGATTATTGACTTGCCCAGCGGCAGCGACTTAATGGCGGCGGCCCGCCAGTTCGAGAGCCGCCCCGAGGTGGAATTTGCTGTCCCCGACACACTGGTCTATCCCGCACTTATTCCCAATGACCCGGAGTATAGCCAGCAGTGGCACCTGCCCAAGATCAGCGCCCCGCAGGCCTGGGACGTGACCACCGGCACCGATACCGTGACTATCGCCGTGGTTGACTCGGGCTGCGATATGGACCATCCCGACCTGGTTAGCAAAATCTGGACCAATCCCGGTGAAATACCTGACAATGACACCGATGATGACGGTAACGGCTATGTTGACGATGTTCACGG
>JALGTD010000215.1 GCA_029821515.1 Candidatus Zipacnadia bacterium
GGACGGTTATCATTGCCAATCGGTATCCCGTCCATCTGTTTCGGCCTCCTTGGCCGATTAGCGTCGGCGGCTGCGCATGTTGCTCAGTAAGCTCTGCGGCTATGCTGCATTTGCTACGATCTCTGTGCATCTCCTTCTTCCAGATCCGCTTTCCCCCAAAATGTGCTTTGCGAGCTGAACTGTACTCCGGTAGAACCGAATTATGTGCAACGGTAGCGTTTTCGTAATTCCAGAACCTACGGGGCTATTCCTCCTCGGCACAAACATCTGGATACCTGGAATTGCCTCTCTATCTTTCGCAGGTATTCTCTCGCTCAACCACGAACCCTAGTGTGGCACAATGTACAGAATACGATCTCGCCCCAGAAGTCGGATTGATTGTAAGAGGTCTCGACAATGACCTTCGGCCCATCAGCACAGTTAGCGAATGGGTGGCGTATCCTACTTGGCGGAGCACAACGGCACTGGGCAGTGCTGGTCATATTGACGGTCGTTTTTGTCATCCTTGCCCCTGACGTGGCCCGACTGGGTGTTCATAGCGACGATTATTGCTTCATATATGCATCCACCCATCATGATTTTCAGTATTTCGTTGAGGGGAGCCTTACGGCGAACCGCCGGCCCCTTTATGCGCTGGCAGTCTATCATTTGGCTAAACTTTTCTGCGCGAATCAACCCGTGATTCACCTCGCCCAGTTTGCCTTGCACATCGGGCTGTGCGTGCTACTATATGCTTTGTGCTTGCGCATCCAGCGCGATAGGGGAATGGCAACTGTATGTGCAGCACTCTTAGCTGTTGTGCCGCTCCATGCTGAGGCAGCTCTTTGGTTTAGCGCATGGCTTTATCTGGTGGGGGCCTGGGCCGTGTTGCTTGCCGCGTATGTGAGCACGATACCAACGATGTCATCGCAGCGCCGAAATGTAATAGTGTTCTTCCTATTGTTCATTGGTGCGCAATTCTGCGAACTGACCGCGGTGATCGGTCTGGGTATGGTGGTGGGAATCTGGCTAATAAGGCGACAAGCGGTCACCCGGTGGCGCCAGGCTGTCCCAGGATGGGTTTTAGGCTCACTCTGCGGCTTTGGATTTCTAAAGCTTATGCGGCATCTTAGCGGTTATTCGCAACCGTTGTCGTGGAACCTGTCTCTGGCCAAGTTCCTGGGACCTTTTCGAGTATTCTTTGGCTGGACCACTCAGGGTATAGGTCTGCAATGGCTGGGGGACCATCTGTGGGTGTTGCCAGGAGTTGCAATCATATTGGCAGCAGTGGTGGTTATGGCCCGACGTAGCGACCCGCAGCAAACTGCGCGAATACGCCCATTGCTGGTCCCTTGCATACTGGCGGCGCTGGGCGGCATTGCCCCGTTCGTCTTCAGCTCCTACTTCCCGGCGCGAGCCCTCTATCCTGTAGCCCCATGGCTGTCACTTGCTCTGGTTATCCTGCTCTACTGGATTTTCCGGCGGGCGGCGTGGCTGCCGCTAGTGCTCATACTGGTCCTGTCTATGAATGCGACGTTCGGTACCGTTTCGGCCTACCGACATGCCAATCTAATCCAGGAGCAATACCTGGCTGCCTTCAAGACTGCTCTCCCCAAATGGCCAGCCGGGGCCCGAACCATCTGTGCCCGCAATGCCCCAGCAAGCTACGGGCCTATTTCGACTTTCAAGGACGACTGGGTATTGTCATGCGCTCTGGCTCAGAACTACCACCTGGATTTTGAACCAAAAGTTTATTTTTCAGATAGGTATCCCCGCTGCAACCGTGCCTCGCCCGATATAACTGCTATCTGGCACCCGCGCCGGCGGGAAATGGAGATTGAGCTGACTCCAGGCCAGTCGCAGGCTCATACAGCGGTGGGTAGCACTGAGACGCACCGTAAATAAACCTGTTGCGGAGGCCTCCGCGAGGGGCTGTTGCTGGAGCGAAGCAGAGCCACAATGATTAGCTGGCCCAATCGCAAACCACCCGACTGATATCTGCCTTAGAATCACCAAGCAGGAGGCTAACAATGAGCGACAACAAATGGACAATGATGGTCGTTCCCGAAACCCACTGGGACCGAGAGTGGTATCTGACTTTTCAGCAGTTCCGCCGCCAGCTGGTCAAGCTGGTTGATAAGCTGCTGGAGATACTGGAGACCGATGAGCGATACAAATATTACTGCCTGGATGGGCAGACGATAGTGCTGGAAGACTACCTGGCGATTCGTCCGGAGAACCGTCAGCGCATCGCTGATTTGGTGGAAGCTCAGCGACTTTTTGTGGGGCCCTGGTATGTGCTGCCCGACGAATTTCTGGTCAGCGGCGAGGCCCTGATTCACAATATCCTGCTGGGACACATAATAGCTGGCGAATTCGGCCACGTAATGAAGGCTGGCTACGTTCCCGACCCCTTCGGGCATATCTCACAGTTGCCGCAGATACTGGCCGGCTTCAATTTGCCTTCGTTTCTGTTTATGCGCGGAGTGGGCGATGAGCTGGATGAGGCTAACAATGAGTTTTGGTGGCAGGCTCCCGACGGTACGCAAGTGTTGGGTGTTCATCTGATCAATACGTATTGCAATGGCGCCAACCTCGGCGGCGAGAGGTGGGGGGGACAAGGGACAGAGCACGGCGGAGTGGACATGCACAGGGCGCTGCAGCGATTCCGCGAGGAGCGCGATTCGCTCTGCGAGAGAGCAGCCACGTCGTACCTTCTTCTGAACAACGGCTGTGACCACCTGGAGCCACAGCCGGAGCTGCCCGATATGATTGAATATGCCAACCAGCGGCTGGAAGATATGGAGCTGGTACACAGCAATTATGAAGCCTACAGCCAGGCGGTCCTGCCTGAAGCTGACGGACTCGCAACGATTCGCGGGGAACTGCACAACGGTAAATACTGGCCGCTACTTTCAGGGGTTTTCTCAGCGCGGATGTATCTCAAACAAGCCAACCAGCGCTGCCAGACGCTACTGGAAAAATGGGCCGAGCCGTTTTCCGCGCTGGCGTGGCTGGATGGTGCGCCATATGAGCAGGGCTTGTTGTGGCAGGCCTGGCGGTATCTGCTGCATAATCATCCTCACGACAGCATCTGTGGCTGTTCGACTGACCAGGTTCACAAGGAGATGCTGCCCCGCTTCTGGCAGGCCGAGCAGATTGGCCAGATGCTGTTTGATGAGTCGGCCCAGCATTTGTCGGCTTTGGCTAAGGTTGCCGTACCCGATGCCGCGGAAGATTGCGTGTGCACCAGGAAAGTTGTGGTATTCAACCCCCATAACTGGC
>JALGTD010000216.1 GCA_029821515.1 Candidatus Zipacnadia bacterium
CTGGATCCGACTTTCGGCATAGTCGCGGGCGCTCCAGGTGGTGATGAGAAACTCCCAATCAGAGGCCTGCAACAGCAACAGCTCCCGCAGCGCCTGCTGGATGAACTGGTGCATGGTCTCGTCATGTCCACCGCCATGCCCCTGGAGCAGATTACGCAGATCCAGCTCAGCGTCATAGATGCGCTCCCAGCACCACCTGGTGTCATCGTTGAGCCATACCCAGTGCCCGCCGCCCGCGCCCCACGAACCTTCAGGAAGAGTTATGGCCGTCGGGGGGGGATTATGCGCCAGGTACTGGCTGCCGGTGACCACCTCAATCTCCGGGTCCTGGTGCATCCAGCGCAGCGCGTGTACCAAGAAGCGTGGGCCCTCGAACCACCAGTGGCCAAACAGCTCGGCATCAAACGGCGCGCACAGCACCGGCCGCCGGCCCGAGGCCGGCTGATTGGCCCGCAGCGTCTCCTTGACCGTCCACAGGAAGTTGCCGGCCTGCTCGCGCACTACCCCGTCGGCCCACTCGGGAACATAATGCTGCTTGTCGCCCAGAGCGCAGTCAACCCCGGTCACGCGCCAGTAGCGCAGATCACCCGGCTGGTGCTTCTGATGAAACTCCAGGTAGGCGGAGTCACCCGGGTAGCCGTGCTCAGCACTCCACACCTTCAAGCCAGTCTGGGGGTCGCGGATGAAAGTCGCCACGGGCGGATGATCTTCATAATAGTGGCCGACAAAATAGGCCCGATACGGCGATTTTTCACCGTCGTACGGCTGCGGCTCGTGCATTTTGCGGATTGTGCCCCATTGCTTGCCCAGGGTGTGCTCAAAGTCAATATGCACCGGCTCCGGCGCGCCGCCGCCCAGCAGGTGGGTGTCAACCACGAAGTAGTCAATACCGTTGTTGGCCAGAAATTCTTCAATACCGGGTCGGGTATAAGGTGGCTGCTGGCCGCTGACAAAGGGTGGCGGCGCCCACTGGCAGCGGGGCCGGTAAGCGCCCTCGGGCAGCCAAAAGGCGCGGGGACGGCGGCCAAAGGACCTCTCGTAGGTGGCGACGGCCTGCTTGACCTGCAGCGAGATGCTGGCATCCTCGCGCAACAGGGGCAGATAGCCGTGAGTGGCCGCGCAGGTCATAACTTCAATGTGGCCGCGATCCTGCCACATGCGGTACTGGCCGACAATATCGCGACCGTAGCGATCCACAAAATTGTCGCGCAGCGCCTGGTAATACTCGCGCCAGCGCCGGGCTAGGTAGGCCAGGTGTCCCTCACCCCAGCTATCAAACTGCGCTTCGTTGTCACCGGCCCAGTGGATCTTGTCGTTCAGATAGCCTTCGAACCATTCCTTGAAACGGTCGTCGGCAAGCTGCTCGATGGTGACGGGGCTGAGGCTAATGGTGATGTTAGCGGGGATACTTTCAGCAGCCAGCTCCTCGATAACCCACAGCAGGGGAATGTAGGTATCGGCGGCTGCCTCAAACAGCATCTGCGCGCCATGGGGCCAGGTCCCGTGCCCCAGCACGTAGGGTATATGTCCGTGCAACACCAGTACAAAGCTGCCAACCGGTTCGCTCATCCGACCTCCTTGGCCAGCACTCCTCCAATTGTCGGCGTTATCGTGGGTATAGGTAACCTGCCCGAGAATCGTGGCCTCGGCTTCTCTGTGGGTGATGTGACAGTCTGCCCGCCATTATCGCGGGCAGACACGCACCGATACACCCGCCAGGGCCACCCCCCCCACAAAGACCACGGACGCCATAAGAAACGCTTCACCAGAGCGGACTCAGGGTGCTGGTGTCGGGACAGCCTGGAAATCAAGCAGCTCGCCCAGGTCCTGCCCGGTGGGCAAAATCGTTGAATAGACCAGTATGACACTCTCGTGATGAACTATCAGTGGGCTGCGCCCGAAGCGAAACATCTGGCCCAGCAGTGGCAACTGGCCCAGCACCGGCACGGAGGACTTAGCCCGCGGCTGGGTGGTGCGCAACATCATACTGGATAGCGAGAAAAGGTCCAGGGCGTTCACATAGACACTGGTACTGGCTGTGTGCTCAGCCACGCGGCTTAGCGGTGCCTCCGTAGGATACTCCTCCCCTTCCACTGTCACCTTGGCATCATTGTGCGCGACCTTGACCGCAACCTGCAATTCCGCAGCCGCCCCTCCTGGTAAGATATGCGGGATGAAGGTAAGTTCAGTCCCCTCCGTCATAGAACCCCAGACCTGGGGCGTGCTCCCCGCCTGCAGCGAACCGGCCATTGTGGCCAACGCGACGACAGGCACCTCGCCCTGGCCCACCGCGACCGGCTGCTCCTCCTTGGGCGGAGCGCTCAGTTCGAAGTAGCTCTTGGCGCTGCCCGTGACCGTGGCTCGGGTGCCGCCCAGGACCACGATGCTGGTGGAGCTGGTGGAAGCCAGCCCGGATTGCCCGCTGCTTCCTACAATGGTGCCCAACTGGTTGAGCAGCGGGTCCAGAAAGAGAGCCTTAAGGTCGGCGGCCAGCGCGCGTTCGCCGGCCTGCAAGACAACATCCACATCGGCGGCACGCCGGCTCAGCCGGTCCGGGGGCAGCGCACGCCAGTCCCCAGCCTGGGTCCGGGAATCCCGGAGGAATTTACCGATGGTTTGCTGGGTGAGCTTGAGGTACGCAGCATCGTCGAAGGTGCGCAGCAACGTCGCAGGCAACAGAGGTGCAACGCTGGCCTCCTGGCTATCGTCGGCTCCCCCTTGCGGTGGCATAATAGTATTACTTAACAAGCCAGAAAGCTCAGTGGTTGCCTCGGTTGACGCGGTGCCTACCAGGCTCTGCCATACAGTCAACGCAGTCGGGTCCCGGCGCGACAGGTCATCCAGCCAGTGGCTCAACGACTGGCTCAGTTGCTGCTCCACAGTTTGCCGCCAGGTGAGGCCCTCCGCCGGCGGCATCATAAGTAGCGTAGCCAGTGTTTCCGTGAGCGAAAGGGGGTGCAGGCCGCGGGCGGAGGGCGTGATGAGAATAGTGCTCTGCCCCGACTGCTGATCGCCCAGGTCCACGACGTCCCAGAGAATGTGGAAGTCCATTTTGGAGGTGGACGCCTGCTCTTGGACTTGGTCTGCTGCTTCCTGATTGCGCTGTTGCGAGGCGCGGGCACAGGCCTCCAGTTGGCGCAGATACCCACGCATAAGATCGCCCACTGTTTTCGCCAGCTTCTGCGCCTCCTGCGCTCGCCCGGCCACAGCTTCCGCATCGTCGCCGCTAATCTGAAAGGCCCACAGGGCGAGGCGTACCTGG
>JALGTD010000217.1 GCA_029821515.1 Candidatus Zipacnadia bacterium
AATATGGATTGCGATGAGCGTGTTAACAGTCCCGGGCTTGGCCACTCCGGCCAGCACCAGTGGTGGCTCAGTTTTCCTGCCGATGGTAAAACGGCCCGCCGACTTCGATGAGTTCTGGCAGGACGCTCTCAGCGAGCTGGCCCGGTGGCCGCTTCAGCCCCAGGTCAACGGAGAGAACCTATTCTATTATGGTATGTGTGGAAAGCTGTGCACCGGTGTATATCGCGTGCCCGCCGGCTGCCAGGTCACCCAGGCGGTGATACATTTTATGGATCATGGAGATATTGCCCAGCGCACCCCGTCCGGCGACGGCTTTGCTCACTTGGGACTGTATTGGTATCCACCTAATGCTCAGCAGCAGTGGACGCCCCAGGGCCTACCCGACCGCCACAGCTACATCCTACATGAGGCTATCGTAGATGCCTGCCAGGCGGTAGATGCTCTGCTCAATCGCCCGGAGATAGTGGGCAAACGAGTTGGGCTTACTGGCGAGGGGGTGGGCGGTCTGGTAGCGATGGCGGTTGCCGCTCTCAACCCCCAGCGAACTAGCTTCGTAGTAGTTGAACAGCCGTGGCCGGTCTGTCATTACAGCAGGGATGGGATGCTCCAGCCTGGCTCGTATGTAGCCGCCGCTTTGAACAAGTGGGAATCGCGTTATCCGCAGTGGCGCTCGGCTATGCGCGCTGCTACTACCTACTTTGACCTGCGCGCCTTCCGCACAGTCGTTGCGGCTCCGGTTCTAATACTTGACGGGGAACAATCAGCCCCGCCGTCTACGCTTGCACCACGGGGGCCCAGCCTGTGGGCAGCAGCCACACCGGGCAGCTACCCGGTGCCGGCAAACCGGCAGCAGCCGACCACCTGGGAGCAAGTATGGCGGCAGTGGGCGCTGGGGAGCACTGCCCGAAATCCAAAAGGTGCTCAGGTGCGAGATACAGGGGTGTCCATAGCTGCGATAGGCGGGGGCAATGCGTTGTTGGTCAGCAATGACGAGCTTTTCGTACCCGCTGAACCAGTTAGCCTGAGCTGGTAACAGCGTTATCTCTGCTCCCTCCGCAGATCAGGCCGAGCCGCCTGCTGGATAACTCCAGCAGGCGGCCTCATTCTGGGGGTCTGTCAGTGTGTTGCTGGCCAGCTACGAGATGTCCAGTTTACTAATGGTATGTACCTCTTCCTGGATTGCATGAACGAGGTACTTAAGCATTATCTGCGCACCGTAGCTCGAATTGGTGTAGTTGCTCAGATGATCCACAAGACTGCGTCCCGGCAGCTCTGGCAGGAGCTTGCCAGGCGTGCTGCTATTGGTAGTAGAGACGGCCATCACGTAGGCTGCGTCACCAAAACCGAGGCCGCGGTCCTGGCGCAGTTGTCCAACATCCTTCGAGTCGGTGCGCATGAAATAGGCGACCAGGCGGTCGAGGGCGGGGCGTTGCGCCGGGCCCGCCGCCATTCCTGCCAGGTTTGCTTGCACGATGAGCGTTCGCAGGCCGGCGCGTCGTACTGGCGTGCGGCAGTTGCGGCATGCCTCGGTGGCCTGTTTGGCCTGCCGGAGAGTATCAGCGGCCAGGCTCCGCAGGTGCATGGAGAGCAGGCTCACATCTTCGTCCTCATCGCGATTGAGCAAATCTCGTATACTGTGCACGTTTTCAGCGGCCAATTGCTGGATTTGGTCGGCCCGGTCGGCTAACTGATGGGTTTGTGTCTGGCTCTGCTGCAGATCATCCATCGCTGCCTGGATTTCTCCCATACTGCGCTCGATGACTGCCAGTTGTCCGGCCTCGCCCTGGCCAGCGGCCAGCTCATTGAGTTTTGCTTCTACCTGCGCGGCTGCTTCTTTCAGATCACCGGCGGTGGCGACCACCGCTGGTGCTGTAGACTCCACGGAGTAGACTACCTCGGACGCTCTAGCTATGGCCCTGTGAGCGTCCAGTACCGCGCTTTGAGCAGATTCGGCCAGCTCCCCACTGCTTTCGGTCAACTGGGCAAGTTGGTCACCAATGCGAGTATTTGCTGCTGCTACTGGCTTTATGCGACTGTGTAACTGCCGGGCGAACGTTTCAGCTTCAACGGCCGCCGTGCCCGCCGACATTGCCAGCAAGTGGGCATCGGACTGGTAGTCGCGCGCGGCAGACGCCTCCTGGGCAGTCAGTGCCGCAACTACCATGGGCGGTCGGCCCTCGACCTCAGCCAGGTGTTGCTGGGCATATTTGGTGTTCTGGCGACTGGCCAGAATCGTCTGATACTTGCCGGTTGCCGCCTCATTGCGGCCACAGGCGGCCAGCGCGTCGGCCATAGCTACCTGAATAAGCTGCTCATCGGGGGCAAGAATGGCGGCTTGCTGCAAGTATTTCAGGGCGGTGGCATAACGAGCCCGCTGCATATAGCCCTGCGCGATCTTCGCCAGCGCATCGGGGCTCTTCGGGTCCAGCTCCGGCATCTGGGCCTGCCGGTCAATGCGCCGCTCGGTGGGCGGATGGGTGCGGAACATAGTCTCTATGTAGCTGGGGGAGTGGCCCTCTTTCTCATCCATAAGCCGCTGGAAGAAGTCCACTTCCCCGATAGGATTGTAGCCGCACCGATACGTGAGAATTCGCCCCTGGTCGTCGGCGGCGTATTCGTCTTTGCGGCTGTAGCGCAGGCTGTACAGACCCAGCCCGATGCCAGCTATCGCTCCCCAGGTCTCACTCTCATGACTGAGAACTGAAGTGCCGATGCCGAAGAGGATGCTCTGCTTGAAGGACTTGATGATATCTCGATTGACCACGTGGCCGATCTCGTGGCCGACCACGCCGGCAACTTCTTCTTCGCACTCGGCGAAATCCAGCAAGCCCTCGGTGACGTAGATATGTCCCCAGGGCCCGGCGAAGGCATTCACCATATCGGTCTCCACGATCTTGAAGCTGTAGGGAATCTGCTGGCGAGTGGAGAATGATACCAGCCGCTGGCCCATATCGTCTAGCCACACCGACAGCAGCGGATCGCGGTTGACTCCGTACATTGCTTCGACGGACGCGGCAGTGCTGCCTCCCAGCACCTTCTCCATATCGTCCTCATCACAGCCGATCAGCACGATACCAAACAGAGCTATGACAACAACCAGCACCGCCACTGCGACGAGTCTTGAGTGGCTATGCCTCGTCTGAGCATCCATCACTATCACCTCCACAAAAAGGCCGAACGTTCAGCCAGGTTATGCAAGTATATTGCCAGATATCGCTGTATA
>JALGTD010000218.1 GCA_029821515.1 Candidatus Zipacnadia bacterium
GCGCGATCAGCATTTGCGCCTGGAACTGGAGCCTGGTAGCTCCCTTGAGCTTCCTGAAATCCTGATCCAGGCCATCCCTGCCGGCCAGCCCGAGCGGGCCGCTCCCCACCTGCATCGTTACCTGCTCGCCCATTATTTCACCAAGGCGAAGACGGAGCCACCGGTGTGCTACAATACCTGGTTTGACCTCTTTGCTGATCTGGATGTCTCACGGCTACGAGAGCAGTTGGCTACTGCCGCGCAGATCGGCTGCGAGGTCTTTGTCGTAGACGCCGGTTGGTTCGGTCGGAGGCCCGGGTGGAGTGATGTTGGCGACTGGCGCGAGAAGCAAGATGCCGCCTTCTATGAGCGTATGGCGGACTTCGCCGACGAAGTACGCGCAGCGGGACTGAGTTTCGGAGTCTGGATTGAGCCGGAAAGATTCACTCCCCAGGTGCCAATTGCCCAGGAACATCCTGAGTGGCTGCTGCCCGGCAGCGGGGAGCAATATTATCCTGATTTGACCAATGATGAGGCTTATCAGCACGTGCAGGCTCAGATAGCACGACTGGTGGAAGATTACGGGGCTGAATGGATCAAGATAGACTTTAATGCCGACCTGGGGGCCGATGACACCGGCGCGGAGTTCTATCGATATTATGAGGCCCGGTATCGCCTCCAAGACGAGCTGCAGGTCCGCTATCCGCAGGTGTTCTTCGAAGGCTGCGCCGGCGGCGGGCTGCGCCACGACCTGAATACGCTGCGACACTGTGACGGGCACTTCCTGAGCGACACCGTCAACCCAGTTGACGTGCTGCGCATCTACCAGGGCGCGCTGCTGCGGCTGCCGCCGGGCTACGAGACACGATGGGCCACGCTCCGACCAGCCGGCAATATTATTCCCACATATGGCAAAAACCTCGAGGATACGCCCACCAAGTTGGTTGCTCCCGGCGGCGCCATCTGGAGTGCACTGCTGATTTCGCCAGTCGGGTGAACTTACCCGGCATCTTCGGCCTCAGCGGTGATATTGCCGGATTGCCGCAGGCAGACCGGGATCGTCTCGCCCTTCATATTAATTTCTTCAAGAAGTGGCGGGGACTGCTACGCCGGTCAGTGGCCCATTTGCTCACCCCAATCCGCCCGCAAACCGATCGCAGCGGCTGGGCCGCCATCCAACTCCAGGACCCTGTAGAGACAACCAGCCTGGTCTTTGTATACCGCCTCGACGACGCAGTCGAGGTGCAGTGGATCCGCCCCCGCGAGATGATCGCTCACAGGCAGTATGCTATATCCAGCATAGACGAACCGGACCAGGACAGCAAACTGATTAGTGGTGAGCAACTAATGGACGAAGGGCTGGCTGTTGAATTGCCCACCCGTAACAGCGCCGCAATTTTTACCCTGGTTGCACAATAGGCCCAGACGCAAGTCAGCCCCAGCACACCTCGTCCGTCTTAGCCGGACGGGGCGTCTCCGAATAGGGACCTGCAATATTATGGGAAATTATCTGGCTATAGACGTCGGCACCACCACCATCGCGGCAGTGGTGCTGGACACAGATTCGACAGAGGTGTCGGCCAGTCACAGTATCCTCAACGACAGCAAGTTGCCCGACGACGAGAAGCCCCCCGGCCGCAGCGAATGGGATATTGACCGAATGGTTGAGCTTTCCCTGCAGGTCATCAGCACTGTCGCCACACAAATTGACGTTGATACACTCGCCGGTCTGGGCGTCACCGGCCAGATGCACGGGATGGTACTGCTGGACGCGGCCGGCGAGCCGATAAGTTCCTTCATCGGCTGGCAGGACCAGCGTTGCGAGGAACAGGTATCTGGAGACAGGACCTACCTTCAGCAGATGCTGGAATTGGCCGGCGATGGCTTCGAGCGCAGCGGCTGCACTCCCGCTACCGGCTACATGGGCTCCACGCTGTTCTGGCTGAAACACAATGACCTGCTGCCAGCGGACACCACAGCCTGCTTCGCCCCCGATTATCTGGTCAGTCGCCTTTGCGATACGACGCCAGTGACGGACCCCACCAATGCGGCCAGCGCCGGGCTCTTTGACGTGATGGCAGGTGCGTGGAATGACCAGCTTATCGCCAGCCTGGGGCTGGAGCCGGTATATCTGCCGTCGCTCCGCCCTAGTTGTCAAACCGTTGGTAACATCACCGTAGCAGTTGCCGAACGCACGGGCCTGCCGGTGGGTCTACCCGTGACCAACGGCTGCGGCGACAATCAGGCCAGCTTCGCCGGCAGTGTGGCTGACTACGAGCGCAGCGTCCTGATCAACATCGGCACCGGCGCCCAGATATCGGCGTTTGCTGAACAGCCGCTATTGGCCGAGGGATTAGATTTGCGCCCCGCTTTGGGAAGCGGCTTCCTCCTGGTAGGCGCTGAGCTTTGTGGCGGGCGCTCTTACCAGCTACTGCGCGATTTTTTCTATCAGGTTGGCCGAGACATCTTCGACCTCGCCAATATGCCAGAAATATACGATGCCATTAACCAACTGGCTGGTGAGGTTCCACCAGGCGCCGACGGACTGCACTGTGAGCCGCTCTTTACTGGTTCGCGCCAGCAGCCCGAGCGGCGGGCTATCTGGCGGGGGATGAGCCATGCTAACTTTACGCCCGGCCATATGGCCCGCGCCCTGCTGGAAGGACTGGCCGAGCAAATCAAAATGCTATATGAGCACATGCAGCGAGCCGGCCTCGGTGACCACGATCTATTGATCGGCTCCGGCAACGCCATCCGCAAGAACCAACTACTTGCTGACATTCTGCCGGCTTCGTTTGGCCTGCCTCTGCAGATGACCACCTATACCGAGGAAGCGGCGGTAGGCGCGGCGCTGTGCGCAGCAGTTGCCACCGGCCAATTTCCCGATATTCAACAGGCCAGCCGTGCAGTAGTCGGCACTGGTGCACTGAACTGAGCCGCCCCCGGCTGCAAGCAGGAAGGTTATCCTACGCCACAGGCTGAAATTGCCATTATACCTAATCGACAGGGAGGTAGTAATATGATAAAGCTGTCCGCTTGCATCGAGATGCTGTTCGCGGAGATTGATGAGTTCAGCCAGCGTATCCCCGCCACAGCCGCGGCTGGCCTGGATGGTGTCGAGTTCTGGAGTTACTCCAATAAGGACCTGAGCGCGGTAGCCAGCGCCTGCCAGAATACTGCTCTACCAGTGACAGCAATGACTATAGAAGCACCCGAGGGGATGCTCGATTACAGCCTGGCTGACGGATTTGCGGACGCCACCCAGCAGGCGATAGCCGCTGCACAGACTGTGGACTGTAAGACCCTGATCTGCACTACAAACATTGCCACGCCTATGCCAATCAGCACTAACCGTAATCGCGCTCACGCCGGCGTGGTTGCCTGCCTGAAGACAGCAGCACCTCTGGCAGAGGAGGCGGGAGTCACACTCGTCCTCGAGCCGCTCAATATCCTGGTTGATCATCCGGGATATTTCCTGACTTCCAGCCGGGAGGGCTTCGAGATAGTAGAGCAGGTGGGCAGCCCGGCGGTAAAACTCCTGTACGATATCTACCACCAGCAGGTCACCGAGGGCAACCTCATCGCTACCATCACCTCTCACATCGAACTAATCGGCCACTTCCACGCTGCTGACGTCCCTGGTCGCCACGAACCAGGCAGCGGGGAAATCAACCACACAAATGTGCTGGCGGCGATTGACGAGGCAGGCTACGAGGGCTTCGTGGGATTGGAGTACAAACCAACGGGGCCGACGCCAGATACCCTGGACCATATCCTGGCGGTGCGCGAAGAAATCAACGCGTAAGCCAGCGGCCAAGCTGGGCACACAGGCTCAAGTGAGCGCAGCAATGGGAGACAGAGTAATCACGTACGGGCCACCCAGATAGAATCCGTGCAGCGTTACGATCCCGGCCCCCACCTCATAACCCATGTAGATGACTGGCGCCTGGTCTACCCCTATGGCGGAGGGAGTGGGGTTATGCTGGAAGACTACCCAGCCGTCGAAGTCATCGGGGGGCCCGCAGGCGTAGTAGGAGGCAATGGTACCACTCT
>JALGTD010000219.1 GCA_029821515.1 Candidatus Zipacnadia bacterium
AAACTTGGCAATCAGGGACGGCTGTCCGGCGTAGCCGTGCTTTACGGTGTAGGTGGCATCGAATCCAACGGCGTATGTGCGGTACCACAGTAGCCCCTTGCGCCGCGCATCCGAGTTTAACTTGACCTTGATATCACTTGATTCGGGAATCACGTCGTGGTATACATACCGGGTCTGTTGCTTGCCCTTGTTGTCGCGGTAGTGGACCGTCTCCTGGATGGCAAAGCTCGGCGCTTGCTGATGCAGCGGCTGGCCCCACAATTGGCCGACTTGGCTACGCAGTTGATGCAAGCTTCTTTCGGTTCGGGTGGAGACGGTTGCACCGAGGATGCTCCAGGCGATGGAAGTACCAACGAAGATCAGAAAGACCCAGCTGATATGATTCGCGCGCATGACACTCTTACCTCCTCCGCAGATAACAGCACGCTACATGTACTAAAACGTTTGAGCAGGGCTCATTGTTCCGTCTCAGGCATCGTAGCGACTCAGGAGCGCCACCAGGTAAGAGACACCGCACCAACAGAAGAAAGACGCGGCGCGGAACATCAGCTCTATGCGTAACGACTGCACGCGCCTGATTAGCTTCAGTATGGACGAGAATGCGCATCGGAACAGCACCAGTGGCCCGCTCGACTGATATCTTACTACTCTGGTCGGGCGGGCCGGTGGCTGGCAAGTCCTTGCCTCTTACATCAAATAGATAGGGCTTACTCTGTGTCCGGGGCCGGTGGCGGCGTGATATTGTCTATTGGCTGCAGCAGGAAGCTCTGGATGATGGTGCCACCGTCTGGCACTTGAATCTTTCGCTTCTGCGGCGCGTAGAACCGCTTCCAGACGGCCATAACTGCGGGTCCCGAGGGGACCGTCAGCCGATAGATACGCTGCAGCCGTCAACGGGAGCTTGGTTCAGCAGTCGCTCAGCCACTGGTACCAGAAGCTATCTCCTCCAGCAGCTTCCAGATTAGTAGCAGGCCTCTGGGCACGTGGTAGAAGGTCTTCCACATGTTGCCCTTGGCCGTCGAGGCAATGTCACCGCGGCGATGCAGATAGCCCAGCCATCCCCCATACTGCCTATCGGGAAAGTGCTCCCATGTCCAGCTATGGACACGCTCAAACCATGCCAGTAAGTCATCACGGCCCGACAGGTGATGCGCCAGCAGCAAAGCATAGAGGGCTTCGATGTGCACCCACCACAGCTTCATATCCCATTCGAGAAACGGCGATGGGGAACCCTCATAATCGAGGAAGTAGAGGATGCCACCGAATTCTTCATCCCATCCGCGCGCAATTGACCACTCAACTGTTTCCACCGCCTGGTCGCGCAGCTTCTCGTCCTCGCGATCGCGTACTTCATGGAGAACGAACCACATTGACTCCAGAGCGTGGCCAGGACTAATGACCCGCCCCATAGGGCTGTCGAGCAGACTACCGTCCGGAGCCACGTATTCGAAGATGGCTTGGTGCTCGGGATGGAGGTGCAGATTGAAAATCCGTTGAAGCATCTCGTCCGCGACTGGTTGGTATGCAGTCCCGCATCCCGCCTGGCGCAGTTGCTGAGTTACGTTAAGCAGGATCATCGGAATTGCGTGGCTGATAGACTGTGAATCTTCAGGATACGAACAACTGTCGAGGGTTGGATCATTTGCCAGTTCAAGGGTTTGGTCAAACAGTTGCCGCGCTTGGCCTAAGATTTTGCTCTGTCCGGTGACCTTCGAGTACTGGCACATAGCGCCAATGGCAAAGCACTCCGAAAAGATAGTCCAGGGCCGGGTTAGTCGCTTGCCTTCGCGACTCACTGTATAGTGCATTCGGCCACTTTCTTCATCGAAGCAGTAGCGGTTGATGAAGTCTATGCCTCGGCGAGCAGCGGCCAACCACTCATCGCGCGCCTCGACCTCGTCGCAGAGTCGCGCGAACATATACGCGCAGCGCCCCTGGACCCAGGTGTTTTTGGTGGTGTCATAAAGGTTGCCCTCGCGATCAAAGCAACTGAAGAATCCCCCATACTCTGGGTCTGGGCAGTGCTCAGCCCAAAACGGAATTACACTTTCCTGTAGCTCCTTACGGTACACTTCAGCTAATTCGCTTGCTCTTTGTGGATCCATGGTAACCTCCTGAAAACACCAACAATGGTAGATCTGGGATTCCCTGTATACTTTGCTGCTACATTTAGTATGGTCCGTTTGCTGGACTAATTCCTGCTACTGCGTGATCATTTAGTTACAAAAATCCGAGATTAGAATGCTTCTGATGAAGATTCTGGCCCGAATTGAACAAGTATGGCCGCCTTTGCCCTGGCGATAGGCTCCGGGAAAGTAGCGGGGAACATTGGCTGGTTGCTGGCGGTCTGTGGTGTGCCCGTAGATTGCATTAATAGCTCATCCGAGCGTCTCTCTAATGCCCGGCTGTTACATTCCGTACACCAGGCCGAGCATTGTTTCTCCGACCTGCCCGAGCGCGTCGGGGTCGCAGTACTCGGGACTGTCGTCAACTGTATGCCATACCGGCGGAACGAAGTCAATAATGTCAATTGCGGGGATGCCCGCCGCGTTGATGAAAGGCATGTGGTCATCAATGACACCGACCTGGTAGCTGCGCTTGAAGGCGTCGTGACCGAGAAACTCGGCGATATCCCAGATGTGATCTATTAATTGGGGGGCGACGAATTGCGAGTTTGGTTCGATGCGCAAGTCAAAGTAATCATTCCCGCCCATATCGGTGCGGACAGGGACGCGTGGATTGTGCTTGGACTGCCCGCCGACCAGATCAAGCACAATCACGCGATCAGGCAGTTCAATCTGGGTGGGCCAGTTATGCGCCATATAATTTGATCCCATACAGAATCCTATGTAGGGCAGATCGCTGCCGGGTTTGCCGGAGTCTTCCGCATCAAAAAAAGCCAGATACACCGGGCTGGGCGGTGGCTGCTGGCTGAATATGCGGGCCAGCTCCAGGAGAATTGCCACGCCGGAGGCACCGTCGTTGGCCCCCGGTATCGGCTGATCGCGCAGGGTGGGGTCAGGATCCTCGTCCGCCACCGGCCGGGTATCCCAGTGGGCGCCGATCATAGTAATTGTCCCGGGCGCTTCCGCCGAGAAGACAGCGATGAGATTGGTGAAGTCGTATGGGCCTCCGAAGGGGGTGCTGGCGTTGAACTGTTGTTGAATCGGGTCATCATTAGTCAGGGGGGTGAGGGTAGAGA
>JALGTD010000220.1 GCA_029821515.1 Candidatus Zipacnadia bacterium
GTTTACCGCTGATGAGATATGGCAGCACTGCCGAGAAATTGACCCGTCGCTGCCTATCAGCATCCAGTTGACGGATTGGCCCGAGGTCGACGAACGATTTGAAGACGAAGACTTAAGAACTCGCTGGGACCGACTGATGCAAATACGGGCCCAGGTCAGCGGTGCTCTGGAACAGGCCAAGGAAAACGGGGAGATTGACCAACCGCTGAGCGCAGCCGTCACCCTCTACGCACCAGAAGATGAACAAGAGCTGCTGGACAGCTTGGGGGATGACCTGAGGATGATATTTGTGGTCTCGGCGGCACAGGTAAGGCCACTGGCCAAAGGAATGAGTGAGCTACAGATAGAAGTGGCCCAGGCCCGTGGTGAGAAATGCGAACGATGCTGGCTATACGACGAGGATGTTGGCATCAGCCGGGAGCACCCAACCCTGTGCCCACGCTGTGTGCAACGGGTTAACCAGTGGCTGGAAGATCAGCAGTAATTAGTGTTTGGTGCTGTGAAGCAACTCATGATTAGGAGGACACCCGTCGTGGCTCGCAAACGCAAGCTGGATCTGGACAAATACAAAAAGAAGCTGCTGGAAAAGCAAGCGGAGATAGCCGACAACGTCAAGCGGCTGGAAGGCGAGAGTAGTGGCCGGGATCGGCTCAGCCGCGAAGTGGCCAAACAGGACTTCGAAGGAGGCGGTGATGCGGCCCTCCAGGCAATGACGCGCAGCCAAAGTGCAGCGATGATCAGCAATCTGCGCGATATGCTCATCGGTATCGACGAGGCGCTGGAGAAGATTGAAGATGGTACTTACGGTGTGTGTGAAGTTTGCGGCAAGAATATCCCCAAAAAGCGCCTGGAAGCTCTGCCGGAAGCCACTATGTGCACTAAGTGCCGCACGGAAGTGGGCCCAAGATAGGATCAAGCAATCGCTATTGACCGCCCAATGATGATCCATCCATCTCGGAGAGTGACACGTGACCCGCTTTGTGTTGTACACAGTTGCCTTGACGGTGCTGGCAGCCGACCAGATTACCAAGTTCGCCGCTGCCAGGCTGCTACCCACTGGAGAGTCCCGACCACTACTGGGACCATATCTCAGCCTGACTGTCCAACGAAATACCGGGGCTGCCTTCGGAATGTTTCCGGCAGCTACCATAGCTTTAATTGCTCTGGCCGCCATCATAATCATCTTCATCGCCGTCTGGAGTCCGCAGATCGCTCAATCCAACAGGCTGCTGGCAGCCGGGCTGGCTATGGTCCTCGGCGGAGCTGCCGGCAATCTGATTGACCGCCTGCGGCTGGGGTACGTATTTGACTTCATTGATCTACATTTCTGGCCGGTGTTCAATGTCGCCGACATCGGCATTACCTGTGGCGCAATACTGGTGCTGATTGTTCTGTTCCTCAGAACGCAAGCCAATCAACACGATAACTCTACCAATATGTAGCCAGCACCACCAACCCACTCTGATAATCGCGGAAAGGGCAGCTATTGCATCAAGTTCTGGTTGAAACCGGTCCGTGGCCGTGGTGGGCCTACCCAATCATCGTTCTCATCCTGGCACTGGTGGTAGGCCTGGTGCAGTGGCTGGAAAGTCGCAGAGTAAACTCTCAACCTCTTACAGCAACTAACTGGGCACTCTCGGCCCTCCTCGTGCTGGTAGGCGCAGGCCTTGTAATCTTTGTCGTCAACAAACTGGCCCCAATCTATGTGCACTCATGGGGTGTTATGCTGCTGATCGGCCTGGCTGCAGGTACCTGGTGGCTCACCAAGACAGGTCGCAACTACGGCTTTGAGCTGGAGGATTGGATTGACTTCGCCCTGGTTATCCTGCTAAGTGGTGTGGGCGGCGCGCGGCTGCTCTATGTGTTACTGCACCTGCATGAATATGGCTCTGCACCGATGGCTATTCTATATGTGTGGCAAGGCGGCCTGGCCTTTCACGGTGGCGTAGTCGGCGGGATAATTGGTGGCTACATATTTGCCCGCACCCGCCAAATATCGTTCCCACTACTGGCTGACTTGAGTGCTCCAGCCTTGGCCCTGGGCACAGCGTTCACCCGCATTGGTTGCTTCCTGAACGGCTGCTGCTATGGAACAGAGTGTCACCTACCCTGGGCCGTGGTCTTTCCCCCCATTACCGAGGCTGGTGCTGGAGGCATACCGCGCCATCCTACCCAGCTCTACGCCGTTGTCGCCAACGCAGTGATCTTCGCCGTGCTGGCCAAATTGGCCCCGCGAGTTCGAGTTCGGGGCAATCTATTTCTCCTTTACCTGGTGCTCTACTCAATCTACCGGTTCCTTATCGAGTTCTTCCGGCGAGGTGCCAGCGCCGTTGTATTCGCTCCTCTGGCACCCCTCACCCAGGCCCAGACCGCGAGCATTGTAATCGGGCTGGCAGCTTTGGCCTGGATGCTGCTACGCAGGCGGAGGATAGAAGCAGAAGAGGAGTAGAACGATGCCGCAGGCGTTTCTGGACGTGCTGAGGAACAAACGCATTGGCGTTCTGCGCGGCGGGCGATCTGGCGAGCGGGAAGTGTCGCTGCGCTCGGGCCAGAGTGTCCTGGACGCATTGACCCGCCAGGGCTTCGACGCAGTGAGCATTGACCCGGGCCCAGATCTAATCGCCCAACTGCGCGAAGCAGATGTGGACGTGGTCTTCAATGCCTTGCACGGCGGCGCCGGCGAGGACGGCACAATTCCCGCACTGCTTGACTATGCCGCTATCCCTTACACCGGTTCGGGTATGGTCGCCAGTGCCCTGGCAATGAATAAACTGCTCACCAAGCGGCTGCTGCGGGCCGCCGACCTGCCCACCCCCGATTTTGTGCACGTAACCAAACAAGCTGGCCTGCAGGAGCAAGTCAGCGCTGTAATCCATCAGCTCGATTTACCCGTGGTAACCAAGCCGCTGGCTGAGGGCTCCAGTCTGAATGTCAGTATTCCCAAGGATGAAGACACTCTGCGACAGGCACTGGGCAAGCTGCTTGAAGAGTATGGAGAGGCGCTGGTCGAGCGATTCTGCGATGGCACCGAAATCACAGTGGGGCTACTCGGAGTCGATGAGAGTCTGCGCGCACTGCCAGTGCTCGAGCTGGTTTCCCACAAGGAGTTCTACGACTACGAGGCCAAGTACACCGAGGGGCTGACCGAGCTCATCGCTCCGGCGCGTATTTCCCCGCAGGCAACGCAAAGCGCGCAAGA
>JALGTD010000015.1 GCA_029821515.1 Candidatus Zipacnadia bacterium
CCAACCAGTGCATCTTTATGCGGAACGACTGACTCACCGAAGTTACGGCGTAGCTCCAGCTCGGGGCTGACGACAAACTTCATATCATAGTGGGTTGGATCACTGCTCTGCCCTTTAGCCCAAGCACCATCCGCCGCAACCACACTCTCCAGCCACCCGCCGCTTGGGTAGAAGTCCTCCACCGTAGCCGACTGCCCCCAAGCGCCACTCAACGGCAGGCTGAGCGCCAGCAAACCGCAAAGCACCAGTTGTATCAGCCCGTATTTTCGCATAGCAAACAGCTTTTTGCTGACCACGACCGGATTCTCTATAAGAACCTACATTACTATAGACAACTTACCCCACCATAATGTTTCATCTGAGCTGACATTTAATCCAGCCCAAGCCCACCAATATTCTCCAGACTACCCCGAGCCCCAGCGCAGGTCGCGCGCAATAGCGAATAACTGCGCACTATTCAGGTAATTTCTTATTGTAGCACGTAATAGGATAATGTCAAGCCTTTGGCAACCACAGTTTCTGTTGCAATAGACATCAGATCAATTCCTCTCTTTCCCTTCATCGGCACCAAACGAAGTGGCCAGCCACTGTCACCCCAATACTGGTTGACATCAACCAGTTGCCTACCTATAATGAGACAGTATTATGCTAACACATAATGATGAAAGTGTGGGTGAATTGATGGTTACCAAGGAGCAAGTAGATAAGGTATTACAGCAAGTGCGAGTTAATTTGCAAGCCCATGGCGGAGATGTAGAACTGGTAGAGGTCAGCGAAGAGGGAGTGGTCAGCGTCCGCCTGCAGGGCGCTTGCCGGGGCTGCCCCATAGCCCAGCAAACCCTCAAGATGGGCATCGAAGCTGCACTTAAGGAAGAACTACCCGAAGTGCAATCGGTCCAGGCCATTGGCTAATCTTTCAGTCTATCCTCTGCATAGGAGGCACCCAGCGTGAAGATCTTTCTGGATACAGCTAACTTTGAGGACATTCGCACAGCCAATGACTGGGGCGTGATTGATGGCGTAACCACCAATCCAACCCTGGCTGGACGCGAAGGCCGACCGTTCCGGGAGATAGTCGAAGAGATTTGCGATGTAATGGGCGAGCGTCCCGTCAGTGCCGAGGTGGTTGCCACCGACATCGAAGGTATGCTTAAGGAAGCACGCGAGGTTTCCTCATGGGCCAGCAATGTCGTTGTCAAGATTCCCCTCATTCCCACCGGCATCCAGGCAATCACCATCCTCTACCAGGAAGGCATTAAGGTCAACTGCACTCTGTGCTTCTCACCGGCCCAGGCCCTGTTTGCTGCCAAGGCTGGCGCTACCTATGTTTCTCCCTTTATTGGACGCCTGGACGATATCGGCCATGACGGGATGGAGTTAGTAGCCCAAATTAGGCAAATCCTGGATAACTACGACAACCTGGATACTCAGATAATCACCTCCAGTGTCCGCCATACTCGCCACATCGTGCGCGCGGCGCTGCTTGGCTCAGACGTGGCCACTGTCCCCTTTAAGGTACTAGAAAAAGCCTTCCACCATGCATTAACAGATGTAGGGCTCCAGCGTTTCCTCAATGACTGGGAGGAGGCCGGCTTGAGTATATTCTGAGCACGTCAGCGAGTAGGTAGGTAGAGGCACAAGGTGCATTTCTTAGTAAACTTTGTACCACAATAAAGCTTAAAACTAGCAGAAGTTGGAAGATCCACCACCAAATTAGCCCTTAGGAGGGGAATCTAGATGAATCGTCTGATGACCGTAGTAACCGTCGTAGTGCTGTTGCTAGCCAGCAGTGTCGCCTTCGCCCAGTACACCACCACGGTGCTGGCCGAGGGTATAGCGCTGGTGCCCGCGCGCCAGATGGGTATGGGCGGCGTAGGAGTCGCGGCTGCTGATGATGCTGGCGCGATCAACTATAACCCAGCCAACCTGGCCTCACTGGACATTGCGCCACCGGCAAGCGGGTATGATCCGTACGCCAAGCCCTGGAACTGGCAGATAGCTGGCACTGCCGAAGTCAGTGGCGACCTGGACTTCTGGGGTGCCCACCTGGCCGGCACCAACCCCCAGAGCAATTGGGGTATAGGCGCTTCGTATCAGTCAATATCACCATCCGGCAGCTACGACTGGTGGCTCGTTGGCGTCGGGGCTCGGTTGGGCGGCTCCAACTGGCAGTGGGGAATCTCCGTGATGGATGCTGACCTGTACGGTGGGGATACCACCTTCAACGTGGGCCTACTGTACGCCCAGCAGTTGCCCGGCGGCCCGCCGCTGCGCATCGGCCTAACCGCCGAAGACGTCAGTGATGAGTTCAATGTGGGGCCGTTCTTCAATATCGGTGTCGCCTACCCTCTGATGGTCTCAGGCAACCAGCAACTGTTACTGGCTGCTGACTTGCTGGACGCCACCGACCAGCTCGACAGCATCATCAATGTAGGCGTGGAGTTCCAGCCCTGTGCCAACTGGTCCATACGGGGCGGGCTGATCGACACTGACAATACCACCGCCGGCCTCGGCTACGATAGCGGTTCCTGGCAAGTGGACGTGGCCTGGCAAGAACAGCCCGGCGACGATGAGATAGTGGCCACCTGCTCCTACGTGCTCAAATAGCAGGGCCGTCGCATAATTACAGCGAGCAGGCTACCCCGCAAGCTCGGTGCTGTATCACCGCCTGGGTAGCCTGCTATATTCCGATGCATAGCCAAGCGAGGCTTGGTTGCACCGGCTCTGTGGCCAGGTTGTGTTCCCCAATGCCATAGTATTCCCTCGCCCCAGGAGCATAACCGGTCTCCACCAATGGTTGTATCTATTGCTGCCCCGTGCTGGTGACAACACTTCACAACTTGACTTGACAGAGCGTAACGACTATACTACTCATAATGGGTATAGCTATCTCAAGCCTATCGGTAGCGAGGGAAGACAGCTATGAACGATAGAAGACATGCAATTATCATCCTGTGTGGCATCGCCATCGTCGGCATCCTTACGCTTACCATTACCACTCATCCCTTTGCCCAAGCTCCGCAGACGCCAGGTCTCGGAGGCGCTTCGCCGGGTGCTCCGGGAGGCGCTCCGGGGGGCGCTCCTTCCATGCCTGCTGGCGGGCCACGCATGCCGATGGCTGGTGTTCCTGGAAGCATGCCCGGCATGCCCGGTATGATGGGTGGTGGAGGCGGGGTGGGCGGCGCCGGTAACCTGCGCTGGGAAGAGTATAAGATGCCCGAAGAGAAGACGATGGGCTACCCTGAGTGGCTGCACAGGGAGGGGCAGCGCCCCGTGGCAATACCGAAATGGTTCCTGCGCGAGGAGGATGGACAGCCCAAAAAATACACCGATGCCCAATGGTATCAGCTCTATAGTCTCTACAGCGGCGTAGTCGAAAAAGCAGAAAGAGGCGCACCCGGCGGCAACCTTATCAGGGAGGTTCAGAAGCAGCTCATAGTGGAGAAGAAAGAAGCCAAGTTGCCCCAGCCCATCTACGAAGCAGGTCTGGACCACTTCTATTTTCAGGTTACCTATCCCACCTACAACATCGGGCAGGTCACTGAAGACGGCGTCACCATTTCGTTGGATACTCTAATGCACGTCAGCGATTCGCTGCAGCGCAGCTACGGCGAATTTGTTCGCAATAAACTCGCACCCTACAGCAATCCCGGCGCAAATCGCTCTGACTTCTACGTCATCACTTACCAGCGCGGCTACTGGCGTCCCTACCACTTCCGGTTGCTGCCCGAAACTATCAGCGAACTAAATCGGCTCTGGGCCGGCAATACCATCAAAATGGAACTGCTCGACTCAACTGGTGCAACAATCGCCTCCCAGACTCAGTCCGCCGGTCATAGTGCCGAAACTATGAACGAAATCGCCTACCCGCCGGAGATTGATCTCAATCCCGGCTATGAATACCTCACCGAGGCCCAGCGTATTGACTTCGCCGGCAACAAGCTCCAGATTCACAACATTCACGGCTGGCGCTACAGCTTCAGCTTTACCCTTGACCTCCAGCAGCTCGGTCTGCTACACAAAGTCCGTGTCCAGTTGCTTGACACTAACGGCAAGGTGCGCTCTGAGAGTACCATAGTTGGCACCGCCAAAGCTCCTTACAGCGGTGTGTGGGGCGGAGCGGGAGTCGCTGCCCCTGCTGCCGGATTCAGTCCGGAGACTGGCCCGGGATCACCGGGAGTTGGTTCACCCAGACCATTGGGAGCCGGACCGCCCGGGCCACCGAGCGGACCACGCGGAATGACTAGCATGCCGTCACGGACCAGCAGCACGGTTGGCTCACAATTGCGTTAGCCAAACCGGATAGCCTGGGACCCTCGGCTGAGTATTGCAGTAATTCTCCGCAGGTGGCGCAGCATTATAGACAGCTCTTCTTAGTAGTCTCCTGAGACGACCGTAGCTGGTTGCCGCTGCGGGCAGGAACTGAGCCCCGACAAGGCGAACCCAACTATCAGAGCATCAGTCGTCAACTCAACTCGCAGTATTATGGGGAATGTGGTTTAAGCCAATGGACTTAGCTATATTGAGTAAATACGGCGGGCAGGTGGCAGCAATGATGAATGCCACTACCAGCTCAGACGTACAGCAAGCCCTGGATCAGTTGGTAGAAGACGGACAGTGGGATCTTCTGAGTCGCTTGCTGCCGACGGCATCGGAGTTGGCGGCGCGGCGGATTGTTGACCGCCTTGTAGCAGGCGGCCAGTTTGAAGTCCTGGCTTGGACAACTTGCCTGCGGCGTCAGCCCCGACACCCTGGACTGGAGGCTGACTTTGGGCGTCCGGCTCGACCGATGCTGCGCGATTTCGAGGCTGAAGAAGACATCGAAGGTATTCCGGAACATATTATGGCCGATGCTCAAGAGATATCAGCTCACGCCGCACAGCGCCGAGAAGTGTCAATGCGCAAAGCAGCACAGATTGACCACGACCCGATCCGCGACCTGATTATCAAGCAGCTCGCCGCTCGCCTCCCCGAGTCTGGCCCAGGTGAAGCTCTGCTGACCATTGCTAAAGCTTGTCCCTTCGCTCATACCCAGCGAGAAGCAGCTATGAAGCTGGCCAATCACGAGCAATGGATCAAGCAGCTAGCTGCCACTGGACGCACCGCCGACCTGATTGCCATCAGTAGTTCGGCCAGGCTGGACGCCGTGACCAAGAACCTGGCGCGTGTCATGGGCAAACAGTTCTCCGAATTGCAACAAAGCGGCGATCAAGCCGCCCTCAACTTCATTGGTCAGCATCATCCTGACGGAGAAGTCAAGGGCGCAGCCCGCGATGCCTTGGCTTGACATGCTCGCGGCCCTCAGCTATAATCAGTGCTGCTGCGCAGTGTGGAGATTAGCAGCTGCACCAGCAGCTATGATTCAGGCCCAGACCGTCTTCAGGCTGAGGCCTTTACGCAATAGTTCACACTCCGCAGCCACCGGCACATTGGCTGGCAGCCAAGCATCCCGCAGGGCGTAGCAGCGGCGGTGATTGGGCAACTGTAGAGGAGGACGTAACTGAAATGGCCCAAGACGTAACTTCCGAAAGTCCGGAGGCCTTGCGCAAGGAGCTGGAACGCTACCATCTGGTAGTCAATGATCTCCACCGGAAGATCCGTGAGCTGGAATCGGAGCTTCAGATCACTACTGCTGTGGCGGAGATGCCAGGGGTTATTGTCACTCGCCCTGAATTGCAGCAGACCATGGCGCGGCTGGTAAGCAAGATCGCTATGATCGTGCAGGCCGAGAAGATTATGATCTTCCTGTATCATGCCGAGAACAGCGAGCTAACCCTACTGTCCCCCGCTCTGGGTGTAACTGATGACCAGGCCACCGAAATTGCCATCAAACCTGACCAGGGCATCACCGGTGAAGTCTATCGAACTGGCGAGTCAGCTATCTATAACGATGCGCTGAACGACCCGCGGGTGTTATCCGACATTGTGTCTAAATTGCGCATACGAAATGGCATTGCCGTCCCGCTGGTCATCAAGCAACGCGACGAAGAGGAGCGGATTGTTCAGGAACGGGTAATCGGGGTTGCCCACGCTTGCAACAAGCGATATGAACAGGAGTTCAATCAGGACGACCTGCGCCTGTTGGAAATGCTGGGCGAGCAAGCTGCTGCCGTTATATCCAACGCCCAGCTTTATATCACACTTACCGAAGAAAAGCAGCGCATAGAAGATGCCCTGGAGAGTATACGCGCCGGGGTGATAGTAATCAGCTCTGAAGGCAGTATTCGGTTGATGAACCGGGCAACTTGCCAACTGTTGAACCTTCCAGTCGATGGGTATGAAGGCAAGCAGTTTGCCAAAGTAATCACCAGTGAGGAAATATTAAAGCTGCTCAATGAAACGTTCAACACCCATCATGAACAGTCCATAGAGATCGAATTGCCTGATGAGCAAGTCTTCCGCGCCGAAACCAGCACCGTTGCCGGCGAAAATGGACAACTGTCCGATGTGGTGGTCATATTTACCGACATCACCGACATTCGACATCTCGAGCGAATGAAAACTACCTTTGTCTCGACTGTTTCCCATGAACTACGCACTCCGCTAACTTCTATCAAAGGATTCATCTCAACCCTAATAGATGACACCGAAGAACTCTACGACAGCCGGACCCGACAGGAGTTCTATGGGATTATTGACCAGGAGTGCGACCGCCTGACTCGTATGATCAGTGATCTGCTCAACGTCTCACGGATAGAGTCCGGACGTGCCCTGGATATGCAGATCTCGGAGATTAATCTCCGCAAGCTGGTGCGGCAAGTGCTAAACACCCAGCAGCAATACACGGCAGAGCACAAATTGATAAATAAGGTGCCTGAAGACCTGTCTACTATCGAGGGAGACCCGGATAAAGTTGCCCAAATCCTGGACAACCTGGTCGGCAATGCCATCAAGTATTCTCCTGAAGGCGGGCAGGTAGTCGTTGATGCCATGGACGAAGGCAAAATGGTCCGTATTGATGTCACCGACGAAGGCCTGGGTGTCCCCCAGCGGCATCAGGATAAGATCTTCGACCGCTTTCAGATGGTGGATGGTGACACCCGGCGCCAGGGAATCAAGGGTACCGGAATCGGGCTGTATCTCGTGCGCCACCTAGCCCACGCCCACGGCGGAGATGTAAAGCTGACCTGGAGCGAGATGAACAAGGGCTCCACATTCAGCGTACGCCTGCCCAAGATCGCTCAGATCGAGCAGAGCCAGGAATAAGACGGGCCTGTATAAGTACACTTAGGGGTTGGACACCGGTTAGGGCCAGGCCAATTCTTGGGCAAATAGCCAATTGTTGCTGCCAGCAGGGGCCTCCTGGCGACCAGGAGGTTCTTTGTCTATACTAGTTAGCCAGGGAGAAGAAACAAAATGCGAGTCGCTGTAGGAAACGACCATGCTGGCTACCCGCTGCAAGCTCCTCTGATTGAGCTAATTAAATCCTCCGGACACCAGGTCGTCAATTTCGGCACCAACAACGAAGATCCAGTCGACTATCCCGGCTTTGCCGCAAAGGTGGCCCGGGCCGTTCGTGACGGCCAGGCCGATCTGGGCGTGATTATCTGCGGCACCGGTATAGGCAGTAGCATTGCCGCTAACAAGGTCGAGGGAGTCTACTGTGCGCTGTGCAGCGATCCTTACAGCGCCCGCATGGCTCGCCGACACAATAATGCCAATGTCATCGCCCTGGGGGCTCGCGTGCTGGGACCAGACCTTGCTACAGATATCTTGAGGGCCTTCCTGGAAAGCCAGCCGTCCAATGAACCCCGGCACGCCCGGCGTCGCCAGCAGGTTCAACAAATCGAAACAGGCAATGAGCTTGCCCAGGAGTAAGTAGTATGAGTGAGAAAGACCTGCCCGAACCAACTGACGACCGGCGCCCCGACTGGGACACATATTTTATGAAAATCTGCCATGTGGTAGCAGAGCGGTCGACTTGCCTGCGTCGGCAGGTCGGGGCACTACTGGTAAGCGACCGCCGCATCCTCGCTACGGGGTACAACGGGGCACCCAAAGGCCTACCGCATTGTGCTGAGGTGGGTTGCCTGCGCACCCGGCTAGGAATCCCTTCGGGGGAGCGTCAGGAGCTATGCCGAGGAGTACACGCCGAGCAAAATGCCATTATCCAGGCCGCAGTCCACGGTGTCACCCTGCAGGAAGTAACCTTATACTGCACTATTCAGCCGTGCATTACCTGCGCCAAGATGCTGATTAACGCCAACGTCAAGCGAATTGTCTATGAGGGCGACTACCCAGATGAACTGGCCTTGCAATTGCTTGGTGATGCGGGCGTTGAGCTGGTTCGCTGGCCGCCTGCCCAGGAAAGTGAGTAGTTACCGTGCCCTGGCTGTTGGGCTGCATTGTAGCACTGGCTTTAGCAGCAGTTCTTACGCCGGTTGTGAGGCTATTCGCCGAGCGGATTGGCGCCTTGGATCGTCCCGAAGATCGGCGAGTGCATCAGAAGCCTACCCCCACCGCCGGCGGGCTGGCAATACTTGTGGCATTTTGGGTTGCCGTGGCGGTGGCCGGCGGGCTGACTAACCATACCACCACAGGCATACTGCTGGGCTCCATTT
Organism: Candidatus Zipacnadia bacterium; assembly: GCA_029821515.1. Classification (GTDB taxonomy): domain Bacteria; phylum Armatimonadota; class Zipacnadia; order Zipacnadales; family Zipacnadaceae; genus JALGTD01. The sequence goes on from JALGTD010000015.1 coordinate 8,562, forward strand.
TCCTGGCTAGTTTGTGCCTGATAGATGATATTTACCGGCTTTCGCCGGCTCCTCGCTTTCTGGGACACATAGTAGTAGCAATGATCGCCTGGCAGTGGGGGGTGCGCGTCGCCGGGGTGACCAATCCACTAGTCCTGTTTGGCGACAGCGACTATCTGGCTCTGGGCCTCTGGTCAGCTCCCCTCACAGTGATATGGATAGTCTTTATGATCAATGCTATCAATTGGATTGACGGGCTGGACGGGCTGGCCGCGGGAGTGAGTGCGCTTGCTGCCGGCACTCTCGCAGTAATGGCGATTAGTGTGGGGATGAGCCAGGTCGGCATTTTAGGCGCTGCGCTGGCCGGGGCTTGCTTGGGATTTTTGCCCTACAACTTCAGTCCCGCCAGCATCTTTATGGGCGATACCGGCGCGATGTTCCTGGGTTACCTGCTGGCATGCCTCTCAGTCACTGGTGCCTTCAAGAGCACGGCGATATTGGCTGTCTTTGTCCCAATTCTGGTACTGGGGATTCCTATATACGACACCCTGACCACAACATGGGGCCGAATTAAGAACGGAAAGCCGATATACAATGCCGACCGCAGCCACTTGCATCACCGCCTGCTGGCGCGCGGATTCAGTCAGACCCAGACCGTTCTGCTCATCTATGGGCTGACCGCCATATTGTGTGGCGTGGCCCTGGGGTTGTGGTTACGGTGACGCCCATACCCATAGCACTTATATTCGGCACGCGACCAGAAGCCATAAAACTGGGGCCGGTCTGGTCCAGCCTGTGTCAGCGGCCGGAGGTGTTCTTGCCGCAGGTCATCGTCACCGCCCAGCACCGCGAGATGCTCGACCAGATGCTGGCCGTCTTCAATATCACCCCAACCGTAGACCTGGACATTATGCAGCCAGCCCAGAGTCTCAGTGATATTACCACCAATGCTCTGATTGGTGTGCAACAAGCACTGGCGCAGTTGCAGCCGGCCCTAGTGCTCGTCCAGGGCGATACCACCACGACTTTCGCTGCCAGCCTGGCAGCATTCTACCAGAAAATTCCTATCGGACACGTTGAGGCCGGCCTCCGCACCGCCGACAAGTTCTCTCCCTTTCCTGAGGAGATTAACCGCCGTCTGACCAGTGTGCTTGCCGACATTCACTTCGCGGCCACGCCCCGAGCCCGTGATAATCTGCAGGCCGAAGGCATCCCCTCCGAAGCTATCTTTGTCACCGGCAATCCTGTGCTGGATGCGCTGCGGACCATCCTAACCCAGAAGCCAACTCTGGCCGGGACAGAATTGGAATGGGTTGAAGAACTTCCTGGTCGCCTGCTGCTGGTGACATTGCACCGTCGCGAGAACCTCGGCGAGCCGTTTGCCCACATCTGCGCCGCCCTCAAGCAAATTCTGCAAGCTCATCCCGACGTCACCATAATCTATCCAGTTCATCCCAATCCCGAAGTGCGCGAGGCGGCATACAACTTGTTGGGTGACGTTGAGCGGGTTATTCTCTGTGAGCCACCGGACTATCTGGTCTTCGTACCGCTGATGGCCCGCGCCGATCTGATTATCACCGACTCGGGCGGTATCCAGGAAGAGGCCCCCGCCCTAGGCGTTCCCGTACTGGTCGCTCGCGAGACCACCGAGCGCCCTGAGGCCATTGAGGTGGGCGCCGCTCGTCTGGTGGGCACCGATACCAACAATATTATCGCGGAGGCCAATCGTCTGTTGACTATTCCCAGCGCTTATGCCAAGATGAGCCGCGCCGGCTCACCGTTCGGCGATGGGCACGCTGCCCTTCGCATCTGCGAAGCTCTGGAATACTTCTTTGAACTGCGCTCCCAGCGCCCCAGTGAATTCAACCCAAGCTCAGGTAACCGTAGCCAGGAGGGGACAGAGGATGGACAGTAATAGTCAGCAGCAAACGACCTGGACTTCCCGCCGCGTGATCGCCACGCTGGTGGTCACCGGTATACTGCTCTACATCATTTTCTGGACCCCGCCGGTGCTGGGGATCTTCTTCAGCAGAATAGCCGGCATTATCGCTATGGTTGTGCTGGCGGTTGCCCTGGCCTACGTCATGAGCCCGGCAGTGGAGCGCCTGTCACAGGTACGGCTGCCACTATCTCAACACAACCGGCGGGCAATAGCTGCCGTTGTCGTTATGCTCATCGGCGCTGGACTTATCGTGCTGATTGTCATGACCACGTCTTCCGCCATCAGCGAGGATGTCGAAGAGGTCTCCACCCTGGTTAAGGATTTCACCAAGAACCGGCTCCCCGTACTGGTTGAGGAGTGGCGATTCGAGGAGCGTCTCGAAAAATGGATGCAAGACTACCCGAATCTCGCCCCTGAGAGCGTCAAGGAGTCTATTGCCAAGCATACCGGGGCCTGGACGGAGAGCCTGCTGACACTGGTGGCCAGGGTGCCCGCCTGGGCGGCCCCGAAAGCTATCTTCATAATCTCGCTGGTCCTGGTACCATTCCTGGCCTTTTACTTTGTTACCGACAGCCGGAAGATCCGCGCCAGCGCGCTGGCTCTGCTGCCGCTGGACTACCGCGAGAATGCCAATGAACTTATCGGTCAGCTTAATGCAACGCTGCATCATTACGTTCGCGGGATGCTCCTCGTCTGCCTTATCATTGGCGCGGCCACCGCGCTGATTCTTTATGGCGCCGGCGTTAGCACTTACCTGACCCTCGGCTTGCTCACCGGCATAGCCCAGCTCATTCCCTATATCGGCTCCATATTCGCCGGTGTCCTGGTCATAGGGATCCCGCTGCTCCAGGGCAACACGAATGCTGCACTTATCGTGGCCATTCTCTACATAATCCTGAACATACTGCAGGCTAACTTGGTCGTGCCCATGGTACTGGGACGGGAGATCAAACTGCACCCGGTGACGATAATCATCGTGCTGCTCATCGGCGCCGAGTTCGGGGGCGTATTAGGCATGATCATAGCTGTACCCATTGCCGCAATCATCAGCACCACGCATCACTGGTACCGCGAGCTGGTCGAGGCTAATGAGGAACCCCTATGAGCTGGCTCGTCGCTGCGGTTTTGGGAATAGTACAGGGCGCCACCGAGTTTCTACCCGTCTCCAGCTCCGGGCATCTGGTGATTGTTTCTAAACTGTGCGGCTGGGAAATGCCGCTGGCCTTCGTTGTCATCACTCACTTCGGCACGCTGCTGGCAGTGATCGCCTACGATCGCCGCGACTTCGCTGACATGCTACGCAGCCTGTTCGTCTGGTCAGCCTCCGAACCCAGCCAGCAGACACAGCTCACGTCCGCTCGTCGGCTGGTTGGCCTACTGATAATCGGCACGATTCCCGCGGCCCTGGCCGGTCTTCTGCTGGAAGAGCAAATTGAGAATCTTTTTGACAGCTTGCCAGCAGTCGGCATTGCCCTGATCATAACCGGCCTCATTCTGCTATCCGTCAACTGGCTGGCCGGACAAAAAGAGCAGTACCAGACTACAGTATTTGACGCACTACTAATCGGTGCTGCCCAGGTGGTGGCGCTGACTCCGGGTATCTCGCGCTCCGGCACTACTATCGCTACGGGCCTGGCGCGGGGACTGCACCGTGACTGGGCGCCGCGCTTTGCGTTCTTGCTCTCAGCGCCGGTAATTTTCGGTGGAACTGTCTTTGAGACCATAAAACTCATACAGAACCCAATAAGCTCGCAGCAACTAAGCATCTATCTGCTGGGCGGACTTACCGCCGCTATTTGCGGCTATTTTGCGGTGCATCTGGTGGTCAGGGCGGTGCGCGCTGGCAACTTGATATATTTCTCTGCATATTGTATATTAGTAGGCATAATCACTGCGGTTGTCGGGTGATTTCGCCCGAGTCAGAAGCGTCTTGCTGGCTCGGTTTGTCTGCGTCCATAGTCACTGTTATCAGTTTCTGATGTCAAAGGGAGGAAAGAAAGTTGGAATTTACCGGTTTTGAGTCAATCGTTTTGTGGATAGTGATCGGCAGCGGCGTCCTGGGCGTGTTGTATGCACTTTACCTGCGTAGGGATGTGCTCTCCAAAGACCCGGGCACCGAAAAGATGCAGCAAATCGGCGCGCAGATCCAGGAAGGTGCTTACGCTTATCTGTACCGTCAGTTCAAGACCATCGCGTGGCTGGTGCTGATACTTGGCGTACTATTAGGGCTTAGTTGCGCAAGCGCGGGTTTTGCCACCGCTCTTGGCCGCGGCCTGGCCTTCCTGCTGGGCTGTTTGGGGTCAGGCTTGACCGGATATATCGGCATGACCCTGGCGGTGCGGGCCAACACTCGTTGCACCGCGGCCGCCCGCACCAGCATCGCCGAAGCCCTTTCCATCGCATTCCGCGCCGGCGGCGTAACCGGTATGTTCA
>JALGTD010000016.1 GCA_029821515.1 Candidatus Zipacnadia bacterium
CAGTTGTACGATGCTATGGAGCAGGTTCCCCGGACAGACGATGGTTTGGTCAGGATTGATCGCAACCGGCCTCATTCGTCCTACGGCTTCACTGACACAGTGGCCAAGACTGGCAAGGTCTTCTTCTCCTCGCTGCTATACTGGGAGGCTGCTCGGAAGCTGGCTAAGCTGTGCGCGATGGCGGAGTATCACGACGAGGCCCACATCTGGTACGAGCGGGCCGAGCCACTGGCGCGGAGCCTGGAGCAGTTCTATGACAACGAATATGGCCTGTACCGAGCGGCCTCCGGGGACTGCAATCAACTCGACCTGTGGGGCAGTGCTTATGCGGCAGTGCTGCGGCTGGCGTCGAAAACCCGGGAGCGGCAGACAGGACAGTTTTTCTGCGAGGTGCCGGAGGCGAGCCTCTGGCAGGGCCATGTGCGCCACCTGCCCGCCGGCGAGTACTGGGAAGAATTGCTGACCGACATTGAGCCTGAGACCTACCAGAATGGTGCTTACTGGGCGGTGCCCAGCGGCTGGGTAGCCCAGGCGATGGCGCTGGACGATGAGGACGCCGCTCGGAACTTTATTGCGGAACTGCTGGAGGTATGGCGAACCGAGGGTGTCTTTGAGTGTATCAGCCCCTACGCCGCGCCCAGGGCCAAAGGCTACGCGGCCAGCGCTAGCTGCGTGCTGGGGGCGGTGCGGCCTGACAGGAGGCTGGGGTAGCTGATGCTGCGTCCGCTTGAGTCGAAGGTGTGTGAAGTTGAGCAGGCCACTGGTGAGCGCATAGTCCTGCGAGGGGTAAAGACGCCTGATTCCAGTGTGCGCGGGCGCATCAGCTCTCGGCCGGGTTACTTGCTGCTGGAATATCGCGATGAGACGGCCGGGTATTTCTGGCATCACGACATCATCAGAGAATTGCTGGCGCTGATTCGCCAGGGACAACGCGATTTCGTGTTGTACGACTGGAGCACACTATTCGCAGGACCACCAGATAATGCAATCAATGAAGCGGACAAATGATGACATATGCACAGCACTAGTATCTCAGTGATGAAAATAACCTGCGTGACTATCGGAGTGTTATGCCTCACCCTCGCGGCAATCTCCTGTGGCGACAGTGGTGGGGATGAGGAGACGCGAGTGGTAGCCAAGGTTAATGGAACGCCCATTACCGAGCGTCAGCTCGTCGAGCAGCTCAGGTATGGTCCGGGCCCGAAAGTGCTGCTGAGGATGATAGATGAGCGCCTGATCGCCGCTGAGGCGGCCCGGCGCGGCATCAAGCCCACTCCTCAGCAGGTCGAACTGAAGCTGAGCCAGGCAGCCTCCCGCTTCGGCTCGGAGAAAGACCTCAAAGATATACTGCGTGAGCGAGGCCACTCCCTGGCGGAACTAAAGGACCGCCTGCGGCTGGATGCTATGCTCGACCGGATAGCGACCGAGCAGATCACTGTTGAAGATTCCCAGATAGCGCAGTACTACCAGGAAAACATTGACGAGTTCTCTTATAGCGAGCAAGTGCGAGCGCGGATGATTCTCACTCAGGTGCGCCAAAATGGCGAGGCGCTCAAAGAGGCGCTGGACAGCGGCGGCGATTTCGCTGGGCTGGCCCGGCAGTTCTCTACGGACCCGGCTACCAGCGACCAGGGCGGGGATATGGGCTATTTCGAGCGCGAAGACTATGCCGAGGAAATCAGCGAGGTGGCTTTTTCGCTGGAGCCGGGGCAGACCAGTGAGGTCTTCGAGGTGCCTGACGGATTCTGCATTCTGAAGGTCGAAGACCGCCGCCCTGCCGCAGTGAAGTCTCTGGAGGAGGTCCGGGAGCAGATCATCGCCCGCCTCAAGCACAAACAGCGAGATAAGATGCGCCGGCAGTGGCTTATTGAAGAGCGCAAGCGTGCCGGCTTGGTAATCAGCGACCCGCGGCTGCGTGAGTTAGTGGAGGCCCTGGCGGAAGTTACACCCCCGCCCAATCCTTTCGAATTCTGACTCTAAGCTACGGCAATATCCGCTCCGTGCGGAAGCGCGGCCAGAGCTTGGCGATTTGAAAGCCCTCGGCGTATTTGACCCCGCATTGATGCCCCCGGGTGCGGGCTACTACCTCAATAAACTGCCCCACGTCCATATTGTCGTGATCCATCATCCACTGGACCTGGCTCTGGTGGCACAGCAGAGCTTCCCGTTTCTTCGCAAAGGTCTCGGTGATGTCCACGTACAGCTCCGGGATGAAGTTGGTTCCCGCGACGGTGTCCATATAGAGAAGGGCGGCAATGTGGTCTTGCTCCGGGTGGTCCGTCTCAATATGGGGGACGCTGGATAGAAAGCTGGCAGCGAAGACCATCTCGGAGCAGACGCGGTGGTCGGGATGGTAGTCGTCGGGTGAGTGAGTGATGATAACGTCAGGGTCGGCCCAGCGGATGGCATCAATCATCAGCGTGCGGGTGCGCTTATCGTGAAAGAGCCATTCGTCCTCCTCACCAATCATCAGAAACTGCGCCCCGATAGTCTCGGCGGCCTTGCGGGCCTCGTTCGTGCGGACCTCAGCCAGCTCGTCGGGGGGAATTACGACGCTGCCCATATTGCCGTTGGTGCAGACCACGTTGAAGACCTCGTCGCCCCGCTCGACATACTTGGCCAGAGTCCCGGCACACAGAAACTCAATATCGTCCGGATGTGCTCCCACTGCCATTATGCGCATAGCTGGTTCCATCCTCTCTTGTATAGATTACAGATTTGCTCACAAGTCTTCGTAGATGGGGAAGGCCTCGCACAGCTCGCGGACTTCGCCCCGTATCTCTTCGAGGACCTCGGGGTTATCACGGCCTTCGTGGACGGCGCGGGCCATCCACTGGGCAACCAGCTTCATCTCCGGTTCCTTCATACCCCGACTGGTCAGGCCGGGCGTGCCTGGGCGGATGCCGCTGGTCTCGGTAGCTGGAGCGGGATCTCCGGGGATAAGGTTCTTGTTGACTATCATACCCGTCGTCTCCAGCAAATCCGCAGTCTCCCGACCAGTAATACTCTTGTTGCGCAAGTCAACCAGTAGCAAGTGATTGTCGGTGCCGCCGGTCACCAGCGTGAAGCCCTGTTCCTGGAGAGTCTGACCCAGGGCCTGGCAGTTGCGGATGATCTGGCGCTGATACTCGCGAAAGCCAAACTCGCCGGCTTCCTTGAAGCAGACTGCTTTGGCAGCGATGATCTGCATAAGTGGCCCCGCCTGGATGCCGGGGAAAACGGCGCGGTCAATCTGCTCGGCGTACTGTTGCCTGCACAGTATCATCGCCCCCCGCGGCCCGCGCAGAGTCTTATGAGTTGTCGAGGTAATCACATCAGCATAGGGCACGGGAGTGGGATGGGTCTCAGCGGCGACCAGCCCGCAGATGTGGGCAATGTCGGCCATCAAGTATGCGCCCACCTCGTCGGCAATCTCCCGGAACTTGCGGAAATCAATAATGCGCGGGTAAGCGCTGTAGCCGGCGATGATCAGCTTGGGTCGCACCTCTTTGACCTGCTCCAGGATCATATCGTAGTTGAGCCGGTCGGTTTCCGGGTCCAGGCTGTAGAAGTGCGATTCATAGAACTGGCCGCTGAAGCTGATAGGTGAGCCGTGAGTGAGATGACCGCCGGTGGCTACGGTCAGCGCCATTATCTTATCGCCAGGCTCAAGCAGGGCATAGTAGGCCGCCATATTGGCCTGCGAGCCAGTATGAAGCTGGACGTTGGCATGGTCAGCGCCGAACAGGCCGGTGGCGCGATCAATGGCCAACTGTTCCAGCTCGTCATAAAACTCGCAGCCATTGTAGAAGCGCCTACCGGGGTAACCCTCGGCATACTTGTTGGTGAAGACCGAGCCCATCGCTGCCATCACCGCGCGGCTGGCATAGTTCTCCGAGGGGATGAGCATCAGCGTGGTCTTCTGGCGCTCCAGCTCGCCCTGCATGATCTTGTAGACCTGGGGGTCAGCCTGGCGCCAACTGCGATTCATCGGCATTATCTCTCACTTCTTCCGACCGAGCAGTAATTAGTTGTATAGAGACGAACTCTCTGATAAAGTCCTACAAAGCTTCGCTGAAGACTGCGCTATGACCTCCTCCGCAGTGCTGCTTGCATGCGACCACACAGATTGGGATCATCCATTGCTGCAGAAGCAACAGCCACGGCATCAGCGCCGGCGGCGATGACCTTACGGGCTTGCTCAGATGTGCGGATCCCCCCGCCGATGATTAACACCCGCTCGGGCCGGCGCAGGCGGTTGATAACCTGGCTGCCGTGCTCGCTGGGCGCATCGCCGACATTGACGTGGAAGATATTCACGCCAACTCCTGCCATCACCTCAACAGCCTGCTCGGTATCCGGCGTGTCGTGCACACCGATCTTCGCGATGAAGGGGAGGCTGGTTGCGTCGAGGATCGCGCTGATCCACTCGCGCAGTGCAGGCCAGTTGTCCCGGCGCAGCAGGGCCGAGCTCAGGCCGCGGCTGACAAACATGTCCATAGTTGAATGCAGGCATTCCGAGATGTAGTCCGCCCCCGCCTCTTCAGCGGCCAGGAAGAAGTCAATAGTATCATCCAGGTTGACACTAGCTACACTCACACCCACTGCTGCCCCGCTGTCCCGGGCGGCGGCCACATGCTCGTTCAGATAGTCACCATAGTTTTCGCGGCCGGGTTTGAACACAAAGTCACGGTTATATGGCACGTCGTCGCGGGCGTCAACAATGAACGTGCCCAGCACCACCAGCGCCGCCCCGGCGCCGTATTCGGCACACCACGGCCCGTTGCTGTGACTGCCGATCTCGGCCAGTACCACGCCGTTTTTCAGTGGGCTCACAGAATCTTTCATGTTTGGCCTCCTCCTATACTGAGCAGTCTCAATGCCAGAAGTGGCGCATGCCGGTGAAGACCATCACCAGGCCGTGTTCGTTGGCCGCGGCGATGACCTCCTCGTCGGCTCGCGAGCCGCCTGGCTGGACGATAGCAACCGCGCCCGTAGCTGCGGCGGCATCAAGCCCATCACGAGCCGGGAACATTGCATCAGAGGCCAGCACTGCGCCTCGGGCGCGTTGGCCGGCTTTCCGCGCAGCGATGAGGCATGAGTCAATCCGGCTCATCTGCCCGGCGCCGCAGCCGACCAGTCTTTTTCCCTGAACCAGAATGATCGCGTTGCTCTTGACGTGCTTGGCCACTTTGTCAGCGAACAGCAGCGATTCAAGCTGCTCTTCGGTGGGTTGCTTATCGGTTACCACCTGGATATCGCCGGGTGCGACAAACTGGACGTCCTCGTCCTGGACCACGAGTCCGCCGGGGATCTTTTTCAGATCAAAATCGGGCTGCCCGGTGGCCTCGAACTGGTCCATCTGCATTATACGCAGGTTCTTGTGCCGGCGGAGAATCTCCAGCGCCTCGGGTTCGTAGCCGGGCGCCACCAATGCCTCCACAAAGGCACTGATGATCATTGATTCCTCATCGCCAGACTCTTCCCGATATCGGGGCGCGATGATATCGAAAAGAAACTCCTTGCTGCCAATCATTTGAGCAGTTTCGGCATCAATAAGCCGATTGAAACCCAGCACTGAGCCGAACGCCGAGATCGGGTCGCTGGCCCAGGCATCCTGAAAGGCCTGCCCCAGCGTCGCGGCGCTGGCCAGCCCGCAGGGGTTGAGGTGCTTGATGATCACGGCAGTCGGCTCGTCGAAATCCCGGGCTGTCGTCAGCGCAGCGGTCAGGTCCAGATAGTTATTGAAGGACAGGTCACGCTCACCGTGAATCTTCTCAGCGCGGGCCAGACCAGCTTCAGCAGCATCAACCTGGGCATAGACGGCCGCCTGCTGGTGGGAATTCTCCCCGTAGCGCAGATCACTGCCTTGCTTGACATACCAGGGGGCAAAGTAGGTCGGAAATTCGCTGTCCGCTTCGGCAAATTGCCGGGAGAGGTATTGCGCAATAGCCGCATCATACTGGCCAGTGTGAGCGAAGACCTCCAGAGCCAGTTGCCGGCGCGTCTCAAGCGAGACAGTACCGCTGTTGGCCTGCATCTCGGCAATTATCTCGTCATAGCGGTCAGGATTGCACACCGCCGCCACGCTGGCGAAGTTCTTGGCGGCCGAGCGCAGCATAGTCGGCCCGCCGATGTCAATATTCTCGACGGCATCGTCCAACGTCACATCGGGCTGAGCGATGGTCTCTTGGAAGGGATACAGATTTACCACCACCAGATCAATTAGTTCTATACCATGCTCTTTGGCCTCTTCCAGGTGCCGGGGTATATTCCGATTGGCCAGCAGCGCACCGTGAATCTTGGGATGCAGCGTTTTGACGCGTCCCTCCATCATCTCGGGAAAGCCGGTGTAATCTTCCACCGTGGTCACTGGCACGCCCCCTTCTTGCAAAGCGCGCATCGTTCCTCCAGTGGAGAGGATAGCAACGCCCATCTCGGTAAGCTGGCGGGCAAATTCAACCACTCCAGATTTGTCGGAGACGCTGATTAGGGCTCTTTGGATCTTGGGCATAGCAAGGTAATCCTTTCTTGAGTATAGCGAACGCGGCTCGACAGCGGAGCTGGCGAGCAGGGGTAGTAGCTGACTGCAGTGTTCTATTCGCTGCGTAGGCGCAGAATTCCTCTAAGTGGATGAGATCAGTTAGAACTCGTATTCGCGGGCACGGTGCAGCAGATAGAGGAAGAAGGGCGCACCGATGAGGGAGGTTACGATACCGATGGGGATCTCGCCGGCCATATTGGCAGCGATGTCGGCCAGGCCGAGTATGACGCCACCGCCGAGGAAGCATAGTGGCAAGAGAATGCGATGCTGCGGGCCGACCAGTAGACGGATCAAATGGGGGACAATCAGCCCGATGAAGCCGATGGCGCCGGTGACGGCAACCGCCGCTGCCGCCAGCAGCGAGGCCAGCGTCAGCAGAATCAGCTTGACGCGCTCGACCGGCACGCCCAGATAGTAGGCCTGTTCGTCGCCCATTAGCAGTACATTCAGCTCTCGCGAATAGAAATAGACGACCACCGAGGCCCCGATGGCGTAGGGCAGGATCATCTGCACTTCCGGCCAGCCGCGGTTGGCCAGGCTACCCATCATCCAGATAATGACCAGATCCAAGTCGCCCTGTTGGCCGCGGATAAGAATGAACGAGGAGATAGCCGAGGCCAGTGAGCCCAGCGCGATGCCGGTCAGCAGGAGTAGCGTCACCGGCGTCCGTCCCCCCCGGCGTGACAGCAGGTACACAGCCGCCGAGACGGCCAGTGCCCCGAGGAACGCGCAGATCGGCACCGGGCTTAATCCCCAGATTCCGATATTTAGGCCCAGCATAATGGCAGCGGTGGCTCCGAGTGTTGCCCCGGCTGATACACCCAGGATTGACGGAGCAGCCATCGGATTCTGAAAGAAGCTCTGCATAACGGCTCCGGCCACAGCCAGCGCCGCCCCGACCAGCAGTGCCAGCAGCAGACGCGGCAGGCGAATGCCCAGTACGATGGACTGTTCGGCGGCAGTTGCCTGTGGTGCCAGGCTGCTCAGGCCGGGCACGCGGCTGACCAGTATGCGCATTGCCTTCTGGGGTGGAAGCGGGGAAGGGCCGGTTGCCAGAGAGATGGCGACCGTGGCAATCAGCAGCAATACAAGACCTGCTGTCACCAGCGCCTGGTGCCGGCTCATATCTGCTCATCCTCCGGAGCAGCAGTCTCGGGGATGAGGCTCACCCGCGGCGCGCCGCCCGGCCCGGTGTCTACCTGTACTTCGGCATGGTAGACCTGGGCAATCATCTGGGCGGTAACTACTGCTGGCGGCGGCCCCTGAATATGGATGCGCCCCCCACTGAGCACTATCAAGCGCTGGCAGTACTGAGCGGCCAGATTCAGGTCATGGGAGACGCAGACTATTGTTTTTTGCTCGTCCTGATTGAAACGGGTGAGCAGCTCGAAGATTTCGTGCTGGTGATTGATATCTAAGAAAGCAGTCGGCTCGTCCAGGAGCAGTATATTAGTCTGCTGGGCGAAGGCACGGGCCAGGGTCGCCCGCTGCAGCTCGCCGCCCGACAGCTCGGTGACCGGGCGGCTGGCCAGGTCGGTCAGATCGGCCAGTTCCATTGCTTGCCAGGCCACATGCAGGTCATCAGGGCCCTGCGCCTGGAGCCGACCCAAATGGGGGGTACGGCCCATCAACACGTAGTCTTCGACAGTAAAGGAGAAGATACTGCCACTGACCTGCGGGACAACGGCCACTCTTTGGGCAATCTGGCGACGGGAATAACTGCTCAGCGGTTGCCCCGCCAGGATCACTACACCTGTGCGCAAGGGCAGTATCCCAGTTAGCGCCCGCAGCAAGGTGCTTTTGCCCGAGCCATTCGGGCCGATCAACCCCACAAACTCCCCCTCGCCGACCTCCACATCCACTGCGTGCAGCACGTCGCGGTCGTCGTACCCGCAGACAATGCTTTTGCCTGCTATTACTGGCTGGTTGGCCATAGCTGCTTGCCTCAATGGTGGGACTGTGCTTCGCTTATCAGGTACGAGATCTCCTCAAGCCCCTCAATCAGTCGCGGGCCGGGGATAGTCACCAGGTCATCATTGATGAGGTAAACTTGGCCACCTTTGACTGCCGCTACCTCGCGCCAGGCGGGCAGGGCTCGGAGCTGGGCGAGAATGTCCTGGACTCTCTTCTGTTGTCCGACTCCGTGCCGCTGGGCAATGATAATCAACTGTGGGTCAGCGGCTACTACCGCCTCCCGCGAGGTCTGTGGCCAGGGGCGCTTCTGATCAACAGTCCTCACGTCGCGGATGGCGTTGCGTGCTCCACAGGTGCCCATCATATCGTCCACAAAGCTGGTAGCTCCGGCCACAAATAGCGGGTCGCGCGACAGAACGAAGAGCACCCGCAGTTTGCTGTCCGCGCCTCGATGCTGGGCCGTTACGCTGGCTTTGCGCTCAGCCAGGGCCTCAGCCGCCTTCTTGCCTTGCTGGTCATGACCGGTGATTCGCCCGATGCGCCGTACCAGAGCGATGACGTCGTCCAGAGTCTGGGGATCATAGCCCAGGAAGGGAATCTGCATCTCTTCCAACCGGTCGAGAAAGGCGGCATCAACTCCCCGGGCGGCCAGCACCAGATCAGGCTCGAGGCTGACCAGCTTCTCCAGACTGGGATTAATGATACCACCAATAGATGGTTTTTGGCTGGCCTCCGAAGGATAATCGCAGAAGTCGGTGCGGCCGGCAAGTTGGTCGCCAGCACCGACCAGAAAGACTATCTCGGTCAAGTTAGGCGAGAGGCTAATGATGTGCTGGTGAGGCTTGTTCAACGTCACTGTATTGTCCAGGTCGTCGGTGAATGAGCGAGGCCAGTGTTTAGACGCAGGCGCTCTATTAGGATTGGCGGATTGCTCCTGCGGTAACTGCCCGGTGTGCGGCTTGCACGCGAGGCTTCCCCCGAGCAATATTACTGTTGCTACACTTATTAGCTTTAGCTGTGTCCAAATTACCCTTCTCATTACCAGTACACCTGCCCGCCGTTAGCCTATGGCCAGCCTATTTTAGATCATAGATACTCTCAGAAGCCGACTCGTCTGACAGGTCAGCCAGCGAGTCGTCATTGGAGCTGACATTGAACTTTTGCGTCGCTGCTTTGGCATGCCCATCGCAATAGGCGACATTTGCTGTGCCATTGTGGCGAAAATGCACGTTGGGGCCGATCCAGGCGTACACTGGATCGATTCGCTGTCCTGAACTGGGGTCTTTATCAGGGGCACGGAGGTAGTTATTTGCGATAACTTCGTTGCTAAACGTACTCCAGAGCGCGCTGTCGGTCAGTAGAACTGTGTTGGCTGGACTACCGACAGCGGTAATATTCGCTGGGCTCGTGATATGGCCACCCGGCTCCGGCGTAATCAGTCCGGTATTGACGTTTCGGTTGTAACATCCACCCAGATAGGTAGCGTTGTAAGCATAGCCGGTGTAGGGACGACCGAAGCTGGGCGCTGCAAATACCCGACAATGGTTGACCTTGCCGGTAGTAGTGTAGTTGCCAATGAAACCCAGGCCGTCATATACCCAGTTGCTGAAGTTGAAATCCCATGCCCACTCGTATGAGTAGTCCGAATTCATTATGGAGGCCGGGGGCAGGAATCCATCATAATCATCGGCGTACATTATGAATGCTAGCGTCAATTGTCTAACATTCGACAGACAATCGATCTGCATTGCTTTGGATCTAGCCTGGGCAAAGACCGGGAAGAGCATCGCTGCCAGAATTGCAATGATGGCCATTACCACGAGTAGTTCAATGAGCGTGAAACCGTTCCTGACTGTGGCTTTGAGCATAATAGGACCTCCCTGCTCGGAATGGATTGGAACGACTCTGCCTCTGAGCAGGAGAGTGATAACGAAAAAACCACCGCTCCCTGAGGATGCAGTGGTTTTGACAACTAAAACCAGCCACCTCCCACCCGCGAGGAGATATAACTGAGCGGTGCTTGCGTGGCAGTCTCCTGACTTACGGATCGTCCTACTCTCCGCGCCTTCCCAAAGGCCGATGGCCCTCAGTGGCTATTTGCGGATTTCGTCCCCGTTCACAGTTGCGGGGCAGCGACGGCTTCTCACCGTCTTCCTGCTAACCAAACCCAGATTGGGTCCCTTACGCAAGCTGTTGCTTTGAATTTTTGGTATTATATCATAATTCAGAAACGAAGTCAATGTACTCCTATGCATCTACATCAGGCTTGCTCATAGCGTGGCGTTGTGGTAGTATAAAGATGGAGGTCACTATGAATTACACGCTTAGTGTTCTTCTGGCCATAGCCGCGCTTGGCTTAATCATCGCAGCGCTTGTCGAGGTGAGCAAGTACTTCCGGGGTCAGACGATAATTTCGGGCCGTCAGCTTGTACTGCGCCTGATTATGGCCGGGCTGCTTTTGGCTATTATTGGGCTTGGTTTCTGGGCGAAGATTTACTTGAGTGGAAGCCCGGATCCGGTGGTAACTCTTGTGGTTGGCCTGGGGATTGTAGTGATGATTGTTGTGGTAATAGTCCTGGCGCTGCTGGACTTGCGCCAAGTGCGGGCTGTTCAGCGCCGAGTGCAGGCTGAGCTGTATCAGCGCCTGGCGGATATGAGCCAGGAGATAGATAAGCTCACCAAAGCCAAACAGAACCGGGATAAAACCGAGCAGGACCTCGAGATCGAGTCGTGACTACTGCTGCTCGCGATCTGAAATATATGAAGCGGGCTTTGGCACTGGCTGAGCGCGGTCTGGGCCGGACATCTCCCAATCCCGCGGTCGGTGCGCTAGTTGTTGTCAATGATGAGGTGATAGCGGAGGGTTTTCATCGGGCTGCAGGGGAGCCGCACGCGGAGATCGTAGCCCTCGGGGAGGCCGGCCAGCGGGCGGCAGGGGCTGAACTGTATGTCACACTGGAGCCCTGTTCTACTTATGGGCAGACTCCCCCGTGCACCGATGCCATAATTGCCGCCGAAATCAGCCGTGTGGTCTACACATGCCAGGACTGCGATCCTTCCAATGCCGGTTGTGCCGAGCAGATACTATCGGCGGCGGGGATTGAAACGGTGACCGGAGTGCTTGAGCAGGAAGCCCGCCGGCTCAATGAAGCCTTCTGCAAACACAAAAACACAGGATACCCTTTTGTAACGGTCAAGCTGGCCGGCACGCTGGATGGGAAAATCGCGACCCGCGACGGCGATGCCCGGTGGATAACCGGTAAAGAAGCCCGGGAGTTCGTTCATATCCTGCGCGATCGCAGCGATGCAGTTATGGTCGGGCGGGGCACGGTGGCCGCCGACGATCCGGCCCTGACCACGCGCACCGATCGGCCTGAGAGCCGCGATGCGGTGCGGGTGGTGGTAGATACCCACGCCCAGACGCCACCAACTGCTCAGGTGATTCATGTGGAAAGTGACGCGCCATGCCTTATCGCGGTGGCCGAGCCGGAGGTGGGCGGCGATGAAGCACAGAAGCGGGTAGCGAAGTTAGAGCAGGCCGGTGCGGAGATCATCTATGTTCCGGAAAAAGAGGGCAGAGTAGATCTGAGTGAGCTAATGTGCCAACTGGGCAGCCGCGACATTATGTCGGTACTGGTGGAGGGCGGCTCCCGGCTGGTTGGAGGACTGTTGGAAGAGGGGTTAGTTGATAAGTTGCTTTTCTTCTACGCACCTAAGATTTTGGGCGACGACCAGGCGCTCAGTGCAATTAGTGGAATGAAAGCAGAGAGCATCTGCGATGCTCGCAGTGTCCGTGTTCACCGCGTCGAGCAGATCGGCGCAGACATCCTGGTGACTGCATACCTATGTTCACCGGACTAATTGAAGAAGTCGGTAAGGTAGCGGCGCGCTCGCCGGTAGGCGACGGGCTGAGTCTGCTCGTTGAGGCACCCGCCATTGGCGCGGAATGTGCGGTCGGCGACAGCGTGGCCGTCAATGGCGTCTGTCTCACAGTCGAGCAGGCGACCGGCAGTCGGCTCGAGTTCC
>JALGTD010000017.1 GCA_029821515.1 Candidatus Zipacnadia bacterium
TGAGCAGAACCCACCGAGCGGCCGCCATAAGAGGCCACTCCCCCTTAGGCTAAGCGGCCTCCTCGCTGTTCTGGAGACTCACTAGCCGTGCCTGTATCTCAGTTCTGGCCTGCTGCAGCCGCCGCTTACGGTCATGGCGGATACTTAGTATATCCTCCAGGCGCTGAATCGCATCTGGGGGAGCTTTGCCGGTAGCAATCAGCCTGGCGGCTTGCCCATAAACGATCTCCCAGGCCTCTGCTTGCTGCTTTAGTAGCTCCTGAAATAGTTCGATATCCCCATTGTCCAGAGCAATCTTCTCCTGGGTCTGTATCTCGTTTAGCTTCCCCATCGCCTCCCAAAGAGTCGAACCCTGCTCTGTTAAACTTGACTTGGGATTCACATCGCTTGATTGCTGCGACATATTATCTCTGCCCTATTCCCGGCAGAGCGCAGATCCCAGACTACGCTAATCGTCCGGAGTGAGTTTTCACTGCCACCATTGATGCTTGCTTCGGTAAATTGGCTGTGCCGCCAGGCACACAGTAGGCACAGATTACCCGCCCCAGAGCAGCCGAACAAGTCAAAGTGTGCCCGCGCCAACTGTGCTTGAGGCTTGCTCCATACATATCGGCTGTGGCGGGAGCAATCTGTAACAGTTGAGGCTAAGTCTCCTTTCCCGAGGCACAGAGGCGCCCTCGCAGAAACTATGCTGCTACTCAGAAGAGTGATCGCATCGCGAGGAGCAGCATTCTTCTGCCACTGACTCGGCAGAGCCCACCTCAGGCTGCGATGTTGTAGTAACTTCGCACATCCTCGGCTGCTTCCAATATGAGCCGGACCAGGTGCTCAGTATCCACCCGGTACTGCCCGCTCGTGATCTTCTCCCGGACAGCGTTGACTCGCTGCTGGCGTATATCAGGAGTATGTTGCAGCGCACGGATTATCTCCCGAAGCGTTCGGGCGCTCTGAGAAAGCCGTACCGGCTCGACCTGGGAGGGCCTCGCAGATTTGGTGATGAGCTGTAGCTGTATGCTTTCGGTCACCTTAGGTACCAATGCGCCATGTTCTTTCCTGGACAACTGGGCTCTCATTGATCTCGCGCCTCCTGCCCCCCCAGTCTCGATGGTTTGCTGTAACTGGTTGCATAAATGCCTGCTGTATTGTGCTGTTGCGGTCTATGCTATGTCCTGTAGTTTGCCTATTATGTAGTGTCCGCTTTGCTGCGAGTCGTCATTGAGGCTCAATCTACTCTTGCCAGTATGATACATGGCTTGAGCAGTTTCGATAGCAAGTAGTACGGGGGCATGCAGCGCAATATGGCGGAGAAGGCTGCCAGGGTTTTGCCTGGGGTCGTGCTGGTGGCAGCCGGTAGTACGAGCCTTAGCCAGGTTATTGGCACATAAGGCCTGTCTCTTGGAGCGAAGCAGTATACTCCGGGTCGCCGCATAAAGTTGAGTAGCCATGTTGCCCCCCGCAAGACCTATACAGTGTAGGCTGCGGTGTTTTGCTGCAAATCTGGACTATCAGGTGCTGCAAGTGCTACGATATTATCAACAAACGCTATCGAAGAACACTGTCCAGGATTCTTAGTAAGCTTATCGGCTATTACACTGTATTCTTTAGTCAAATAGAGCGATTTACTGTGCTCAGAGCAATTGCCCGCAGGCGCGGTGCGAGGGAGAGCACTAGCTTGTCGGACGCGGCCTTCTCGGCTTGTTTCTTGTACCACCCTCAAGAAATGCTGCATTTATGCCGATAATACCTACGGGGTGTGTCGACCGTGCCAGCAGCCGCGAGCTGACTTCCACATTCGTGCTGGCCGGATGCCCATCAGGCAAGTGTATCACATTCAGCTACATGGCTCGACAGAGGAACTATGCTACAGCTTCGTCATCGACTTGAAGCGCATACCGCGGCCACCGTCAGCCCACATGTTATCGTTCGCAGTGCTTTGTTGGAATTGGACTATGCTGATCTTATTCAACGCATCGAGCACGAATTACAAGAGAACCCGGCCCTCGACGTAGATTCAGACAACAATGAATATGAGGAGATGCCCGTCGGGCCGCCTTCACTTCCTGCTTATTCTGGTTCGTCTCCAGCTACTTATGGTGATGGCTTCTCTATGGACTCAGTTCCTGGTTCCCACTCCCTACAGGACGAACTGTTCTGGCAGTTTCACGCTATTGCCCCCGATTCAGTCCATGAACTTGGCGAGATATTGATTAGTGCCCTTGATGATGACGGCTACTTGAGTGCTGATATTTTCGAGCTGGCCGAGGACCTCAACGTCCCGCTTGCGCACGTCCAGGAAGCATTGGAGTATGTGCAGCAACTCAGTCCCTCCGGCGTCGGAGCCCGTTCACTGGGCGAATGCCTCCGATTACAGTTGCAAGCTAAACAGGAAATGGGTGAGTCTATTCCCAAAGAGGTCGGCCAGATTGTTGAACATTTTGCCTCCTGCTACGAGCACGACATCGAAAAGCAGCTTGCTGAGACTACTGAGCTAACAACCAACCAAGTTCGCAATGCTTTGGAATACATCCGCTGCAACCTCCACCCGTATCCGGGACGGCAGTTCCACACAGCCCCCTCCCAGCATCTTCGTAGGCAATACATCTATCCTGACGCAATAATCTACTACGACGGTGAAGATCTACGCGTGAAGATTCCTCAGAGCCAGTCTCATGAACTTCGTATCAACTATGCCTACCTGCGCCTGGAACGGATTATGAAACACCGAAACGACGGGGCTAACTTGGACTCCGAACTTTCTGACCTGGACACTCAGCAAATCTGCAGCATCCACGAGCAAATCCGTCGGGCTCGGCGCTTTATCGAGATGCTCCAACAACGCCAAATAACTATGAAGCTGGTTACTGAGGCCATCCTGGAACGACAAAGAGAGCTGTTTACCCACGGTATTATGGCATTAAAACCCCTAACTAAGAAGCAAATTGCTCTGGAGACCGGCCTGCACGAATCCACCATCTCCCGCGCTACTCGCGGTAAGTATGTTATGATGCCCAGTCGAACGCTGTTGCCCTTCTCTATCTTCTTCAAAGATGCCCTGCCGGTCAAAGCACTCATTGCCCAGATAGTCCAGCAGGAAGAGTCTGACCATTCACTTACTGACAAGCAGCTCGCGGAAAGGCTCGGGCAGCGCGGCTACCCGCTGGCCCGCCGCACTATCACCAAGTATCGCAAACAGATGGGCATCCCTTCCTCACGCCAGCGGGATGGCTCCTTCAGCCTGCAGCCAGTCGAGCTGCTGGGGTAGTACACACGGGGCCTCGGCGGCTAATCTGGCAAGTACGGAATCTATCACCCTATCTGAATACGAGGTACTCTGGCGGCCAAGCCCGACGTCCCGGAGCAGGAAAAACTTGTTTGCGCCGAGGGACCTGGGCCCAGTTCAGCACCGTCAGCATGTGTTCGCGTCGGGTCATAATGCCTATCTCCCGTAAGTGATTGGCTCCATGCTTTTGCTTGGTTAAGGTCCAACAGTGGAAAGCAGGTCAGTCCTAAGAGGCCCTGGTTTCCCGGCTTGTCTCTAGGAACCACTCAAACCAGAGGTGAATGACTACGTCGGGGACGCCACCGGAATCCATCAGAATATGTGGCCCGTACTCTCGGCCGGCTGTTACCACCTGGCGCAGGTGTGCCACCTGCTTGTCTCTAGACCAGTCAAGAAAGTGTTTGTTCAACCCCCCGCAGAGGACTACGTTGGAGCCCAGCTTCAAGGAACAGTCTGGGCCTGTCCTGTCGCTCTTCAGCGCATCAGCCGCTCAATCCACCATACCGCCTGACTGCGGATCTCGTCCAGATCGCCCGAGCGTTCCCGGCTCTTTAACCCCAACCTACCGTAGGCACAACTATCGCTAAGAACAACCGAGCATAAGTCATCTTAATCCCAGCACCAACACAGTATCCTCGAGGCTTCTCGTCATCGCAACCAATGTAGTAAGCACCTAGCAGGCTTATTCCATCGCCGCCGCATGCCGGCCGGCATTTGGATCGCCCGCCGTGTACATCTTGCCAGTATCGCGATCGAGGTAGATCATAACCGGTTTGGCGATGGCCTCGGAGGTGGTCGAAAGGGCGTGACCACGGCGTTCCAGTTCCTCCTGAACACGGCCGGAAATGCCACAGTTGACTTGCAGGCTCCCCGGGGCCATAAAAGCACGGTGCCGATCCGGATTAGAATCAAACGAGTTTTCCATATGATCAGTGTTAAAGCGCGGTTGGGTCACCGCCTCCTCGGGCATCATGCCAAACTCGATGTGATTAAGCAGTATGTTCAGAGTGGTCTGATCCTGAAGGTCGGCACCAGCTACACTAATAGCCACCACTGGTTTGCCGTCTTTAGTGACCAGTGTAGGCGTCAGGGTGATGCGAGGGCGCTTGCCCGGCTGGATGCGATTGGGATGGCCGGGGGTAGTGTTCAGGCTTCTGAGCCGGTTGCCCTGCACGATCCCAGTCGCAGCGTCGGGCTCGTTTGTTTCAAGGTTGCAACTGGGTGTGGCTGCTACCACATTTCCCCAGCGATCAGCAACTACACAGGTGGTCGTATCGGAAATCGGAGTCTTGACTGGATTCTCGTCGGGCGAGGGCATATCTGCAAGGGCGTTCATATTGTAGGGGTCACCGGGACGGCGCTCCCGCGATGCCTGCTCCATATCCAGCAGTGTACAACGGATATTGGTGTATTCGTCGGAAAGCAACTCCGCCATAGGCACGGTGGCAAAATCTGGATCGCCATAATAGGTATCGCGGTCAGCGTATGCCAGCTTCATTGCCTCGGTCAGCAGGTGTATATAGTCCGCCGAAAGATGCCCCATCTCCTGCAAGTTGTAACCTTCCAAAAGGCGCAATACCTGGCATAGCACCGGCCCTTGAGTCCACGTATTGCACTTATGGACAACATAGCCGCGGTAGCTAATCGAGATCGGTTCCTCGATCGTGGTCCTATGACGCTCCAGATCTTGTTTCTGCAAAAAAGAACCGACATTTTGGTACCAGGCCACTAACTCATCGGCGATCTCTCCTCGATAAAAGCAGTCCCGCGCCGCTTGCAGCTTTTCTTGTCTACTACCGTTGGCCCGCTGTTCATACTTGATCATCTTGTGCAACGTTGCCGCCAGCTTCGGATGCCACCAGGTGTCACCAGGATCAAGCAGAGCCAGTGTCGGCGCCACTACCTGCTCAAAACTCTTGGTTCCGTACCATTCCAGCAGACTCAGGCACAAGTGCACGGCACCTGGCACCGGCATCGCTTTGTAACTACCCTGGTCGGGGATCCCGTTGGCGTAGTACCAGTCAATGGCAGCCTCATCCAACGGCGCGCGCCCCATACCACCCAGCACTTTTACCTCCTGGCGGTTGGCATCGTAGATGATTAGGGGAATCTCTCCCCCGATGGCACAGGAGCCGTAGTCTGTTACCGTCAGGGCAAACAACGTCGCCGCAGCCGCATCAGCAGCATTGCCGCCCTGCTCAAGCAGGTGGATGCCTCCCGCAACCGCCTGACTGCCTCCTGCTGCCACCACTCCGCCCTTGCCTGATGCTCTCCAGTTAATCATAGCAGCCCTCATTCGCAATCCGTCATATAGCGTTGCATTTAGAGTCTTACTTGTTACCAACCATAATAATTCCTGTCACTGGCAACAGAGAACAGATGAATGATACAGGGCAAACGCGCCAGCACGTCTTCCATGCGCCGGCAGCCTGTGCTGCCGGGCATTTTGCACTCCGCTACAGCCCTAGCTCTTCTTTCGTCAACGGCTCGGCTTTGCCAGTGCGAATATCGTAAGCGCGTTCGTTCGCGATTTTTACCTGCTCGACCATCTCATGATAGGGTTGATCACAGATGTTGACCAGGCCCATGTTGAAATTCTCCGCGGGCTGGAAGCCGATGTCCGGGAAGTCGTCAAAGGCCTTGAAATATCCCAGACCGATAATGTAGGGATGGGCTGCCACTTGCTCCACGAAATGGCGATAGATAAGGCCCCGGGTCTTGTGATCCGGCGCAAAGTCCCAGCCGCCCAGGCCGCGCCCAAACACAGACAAGCCGAACTCCAGGATAATGCGGGGTTTGTCGTACTTGTTATAGCCATCGTGCAGTGTAGCATCATGACTGTAAGCGTTGAAACTAAGTCCGTCAACATAGTCTATACTCCCCTCCACCCACTCTGGGCAGCCCGTGTAGACGAGGGCGGAGCCGAGAAACAGGTGGTTCGGGTCATACTTCCTGATAAGCTCGGAGAGCGTCCGGTAGTATAGCTCGGAGGCCAGCCGGATGAACTCGCCGCGCAGCTCATTGCTGATCTTCTGCGGGTCAAGCGGCAGGTCGGCCAATTCGTCAAAAGACTCAGTGGCCACCCCGAGCATTTCGGTCACCTGGACTAAGTTACCATCGTAGCGGTCGGCCAAGAAGCTGACGAATTCCCACTTGCAGGGCCAGTCGCGGTTTTTGCCTAGCATCTCATTAAAGGTCCCGTACCCCCAGCCATTCTCGTTCTCGAAGACCCAGCCCAGGATCCACGGATCATTCCGGCTACTGATCAGTGTTTCCTTGTTGGCAGCTTCCATGTTCGCGGCGAAATCGGGGGCAAATGGATCGAGCCGGTTGCCCAGCCGCTTGGGCGATGACCACCCCGGCCAGTCCCAGAGGAGGTTGGTGTAGGGCAGGTCAATCCCCTCGATTTGGCCGTTGCGCATCCAACGGGCCGCCGCATTGAAGCCCCAGTGCCTCAGCCTCTTGCCCATGACCGTGTGCCACCTCGTCATGAAATCCGAGCCATGCTTCCGCTTCAGGTTGGCGGTGGCGAAATTAACTTTCTTCACCCCGCTGTACTCTCCGTAGGCTTCGGGAAACTGGGCAAGGTTAGGTAGTTCAGCAAAGGTCTCGCGCGGGGTTTGGGTGCCTGTAACAAAAAGCGCAGTGGAGGCTGCCCCCTGGTTGGCACCCACGGTGGCGGCTCCACAACCGTCAACGCCGAGCGCGATGTACGGGTTGCCCTCGGGAGTGATGAACCACCACTTACCTTCGATCTTTTCGATACGGAAGAAGCCAGTCCCGGGAAAAGAATGCCAGCCCTTGAGTCCCCCGTACCTGTCCAGCCGCTCTGACTCTGGTGACAGCGCCACATCAGCCAGGAGCTCCGTCTCCTCTTCACCCTCCATGACCAACTGCTCATCTGAGGTTACCTTCTCCGGCCAATCCTCATAAAGAGCCTGTCCGTAGCGGTCTACCAGCAAGGGCTCCCGCGTGCATTCTCTCACCAGCGTTTCGACGTCAGGTTCGAGCAGTGTCGCCGAGTCAATTGAATCGTCGGCCGCTACCTCGATAATCACTTCACGAGGCTGGAACTTGGCCGGATGCATGCGGTTCAGGCGAATCTGGATGTATCGGACCTTTTGGCCATTCATCGCGAAGCTTTGCATACCGCCTTGTCCCCAGGGCCAGAGCAGCTCCATACCCACAAGCCGCAGCTTGGGGTCTGAACTTGCCCGACACGATACAGCAGCAGTTTGCATACCGTGCCAGGGTATCGGACTTGGGCCAGCCACGAAGGTAATCCTGTCTAAGACGCGGTCGGTGAGCAAGTCAAAGACCACGGACATAGATCCGGACCCGGTACCTGGCGCCCAGCTCACCGCCTCCCCGTGGTCCTCGATATCGCCGTCAGTCAGCCGCCCCTCAGCGAAAGGAACCGGTATCGGTTTGCCGTCCGCATCCTGACCTTCTTCGGCGGGGGGGTATTGGTAGAGGTAGTAACCTGTCTTTACCGTTTGAGTTTCTGCCGCGAGTGGCTTCGCCGGCAGCAACAAAGGGACAGCAGCCACCAGAATCCAGACAGCAAGAGCGAAATGGTAGTTAGCTAATTGCATTGTTCCACCGTCCTGAACTACGAGCGCATAGAACTGTCGGCTGGATGCATACGTGGTCCTGGAGATTCTGGGGGTCCCTTGCGACTGTGTGATTGTCCGTTCTGCTCCACCATGTCATAACCGGGCTGATCGCAAGCCCTGGGGCGGGGCTCAAGTATCGAAGGTCAGTCATCCGAAACTTTCACTCCCAACTGAGTCAGCGCATCCATAATAGTCACCACAGTTTGCCGGGTCTCCTGCACGGTGCTGTCGAACCTGTCAGCGCGCAGGCCCGGGCAGATGCCCTCTTTCCAGGCATTGAGGGCGTCCGTCGCTTGTGTGCCTGCCATAGCAAGACGCGACGTGCACTGTTGCAACTCGCCGCGGGCCTCGTCTGAGAGTGATGCGCTCTCGGACAGCAGCATTCCCACAGCAAAGATTTCGTTGACCATCACCGCATAGGCCTGGACCACTCGCGTCTCATACAGAATCTCCGGTGCATCAAGCCTCTCAGCGATCTCCAGCGCCCTTTCGCAGGCTTCCATATCGCGAGAGAGGTCCTCGGGCTGCTGGTAATAGCGCCAGATACCCTCGCCCAGAACAGGTCTCCTACCCTCAGCCACGAGCTGAGCAGATTCGCCCAAGACAGTCAGGAAAGGTGTTGCCGCTGGACCTGCACCATAGATGTTCCAGCTCACCGGCCCCAAAATCTCCACCCAGTCGCCCAGCGCCTCTGCCTCCCTGATACCGTGGCGTGTCGCCCACGCGATGGCAAACTCCCGTTCACTGCGACCGTTCAGGTTCCACGACCATTCAGCAGCAGCAGCGATGTTGAACTGGTGGAGTTCATTATTGGGCACTGCATAGCCGCAGACACAATCTATCCCCTTTTCTACAAACTCGCACATACGATACCGGACAAACTGGGGACCACTCCAGGGACAGACTGTGCCCCAGGAGGCCGTAAACTGGGGGTAGACACCCAGCCAGTGGTCTGCGGCGTAGTCTTCCATAATCGGATAGACTATGGGCTCGGGGGAGGAATTGTAAGTCGAGCGCTCCCATCCTACACCGCAATAATAGCTGACGTCGACCGTCGGCGGCATAGCTGCCAGTATCTCCTCATTGTGCGGGTAGGAGCCCTGACTGAGCAAAACGCGAGCCCTAATCCATGGATGGCTCCGTTGCACCATTTGGAGGGCGTCACCGACCGCTTGCGCTTCGCGGGCATGTTGGGGCAAGCCCCGTTCGGCAGCTTCCGTACACTGAGGACACTGACACTGGCCCTCGTATTCGGACAGCCACACGTTGATATCGGTGACGCCTGGCTGTGCGGCAAGTGAGGTCATCCAGTCGGCAAGAATCTCAGTGGTCTTCGGTTGCGAAAAGCACAGAGCAACCGGCTTATCCTCCACCGACGCCCAGGCCTTCTCTCCCTGCCCCATAATCTCGGGCCAGTGGTCGAATAGACCAGTGGAGTCCAGATAGTCAAGATGAAGAATAATAGGCACCACCTTCAGCGCCCGCAGCCGACCGTGGTCAATCAGTTCCTGGTCGATCTGTGCAATACCCTTTCCCCGCTCATCAAAGCTTAGGTTGGCGGTTTTTTCCAACAGATTGAGCTTGTAAGTAGTCATCCCCTCGACCTCCCGCTTGGTTTCGGGGCGCCACTGACCGCGCTCGGAGATATCAGGCCAGTCGCTGATAGTTGCCAGTGGAATCGTGACCTGGCCGTCGGCGAACTTGTCTTCCAGAAGCTGATACAGTGTGCGCGCCGCGTAATAGATGCCCCGTTCATCGAGCGCCGTGAGCACCAATCCATCCTCGTCACGGGGACGGACAATGTACGCTTGCTCGCTGTTAGGGACCTCGGGCAGCTCCTCGGCGCCAGGAACCATCCTGCCCTCCAGTCTCCCCTCCTCATCGCACACACCGAGCAGGATCTCGAAGCTGCCGCGACTAAGATCCACGTCGGCCTTTGCTCTAAAGAGTGAAGTCAGCTCTGTCGCTGCATGTTTCTCCACGTCACTTGCCCCCTGGCGCAGCCGCAGGCTTACCTCTCCGGCAGGCAACGTCACTTTCCTTGGAATTGAGATCTCCTTCGGCAGCGGAATGAGCCAGCGTAACCACAATGCCTCTTCTTGCTTGGTCACCTCACACATAGCAGTTCACCTCTCAGTAGTCCAACTTTGATGCGGTGGACAATCATCCTACTAAGCCACTATCTTCGCAGGCACTCAGCCCAAATCAGTGCCCTTGTCTATGCCACATTCCTTTCTCACTGAGTTTCTATCCGAGAACCCCCGACACCTTTTATTCCGTAGTGGTTGGTAGTATTCCTCCGCAGAGCCCTGCTGCTGATACCGGCGCCGAAGATTGCGGTATCGGGGCTTACATCGGGAGACATTCTTTGCGTGAAAGCACTGCCAGAGGTACTTCCACGAGCGCGGGTAGGTCTGACTTGAATCCCGGCAGCAGCTATCTGCTCGGGCCGATCCACGCACATGCCCTATGCTTCATCGTCGGCCACCACAGCGAATAGAGGAATCTGGTGGCGGGCTGTTGACTGGAGCTCAGGTATGCAGAAACCCAGCGCGCTGTCGCCGATGACCAGCATAACCTGGCGATAGCGGACAGCCCGGGGTGAGTCAACCGACTAGAGGTTTACCATCGATTTGTGCGACAGGATATCAATGCCGAGAGGGCAACGTAACTGGTGGGCTCGCAGCAACTGTGCGTCGGCAAGAAGTTCGGCACTGGGTCCGAGAGCGGAAACTCTCCCCTGGTCAATGATGGCGACTCGGTCGCATAGCTGCCAGGCCAGGTCCATATCGTGAGTGGCTATTATCTTGGTGAGAGGCTGTGCCTTTATTAGCTCAATGAAATTCTCCCTACCAGCCGGATCCAGACCTCCGGTAGGCTCGTCCAATGCCAAAATGGTACAGTCCATAGCTAATACGGTTGCCAAAGCTACTCGCTTCTTTTGCCCCAGGCTAAGACGATGGGGCGCATGAGCTTCGTGGTCTGCCATCCCCACGGCGCTCAGGGTTTCTTGTACTAGACGACGCACTACCGATTCTTCTCGCCCCAAGTTTAATAGTCCGAAGGCTATGTCATCAAAGACCGTCGGCATAAAGAGCTGGTCATTGGGATCCTCAAAAACCAGTCCGACCCGACGCCGTATTTGATCCAGGTTCTTGCCAGTCAACTTCTCGCCCAGGATCTCTACAATGCCGTCGCCACGCAAGGTGCCGTTAAGGTGCAGCAGAAGCGTGGATTTCCCTGCTCCATTAGGCCCAAGCAGCCCGAGCGTTTCTCCCCTGACTACCTCTAAGGACACGCCTCTGAGCGCCTGGCTGCCATCGGGATAAGAGTAGCTAAGATTCTCGACTTTGATAGCGGTCATTTTCGCCACAGGGTTAAAGTAGTTATTGCAGCAACGAATAACAGTGTAACCGCAGCGTCTCGGCCAGTAAAGCGGGTGCGGTTAATAACTGGCAGAGTACCATCAAATCCGCGCGCAGCCATCGCCTGCCCAACTCGTTCGGCACGCTCATAACTACGGAGGAATAACGAGCCTACCATCGCCCCGGTAGTCTTGACTCTACGAAGCAGACTTTGGCTGCGGCCACGAGCATCTCGTGCCTGCATCATCCGCCGTGCTTCATCTTGCAAAATCAGCAAGTACCTGGCAGTCAGCGACAATACCGTCAGCAGAAGAGCAGGAAACCGCAAGCGGCGCAGCGCGGAAAGCAGTTCTTGAGAGGAGGTTGTCACACCAAGCAGAGTAAGTGCAGTTATGCACAGAGTCGCCTTGACCATTATCGCGACAAAAAGCCACACCCCTTCGTCGCTGATAACCAGGTTCCCCGGAAGCGTGACTATGGAATGCCCACGCTGAGCCAGAAAAGGCACCGACAGTCCGGCCATTAAAACGAAGGGTAGAGCTATTCCCAAGCGCTTGATCAGCAACAGTGGTGAAAGCCCAGCAGCAAGCCACAGAAGAGCTATTATGCCTCCCAGGCCTGCCATTTTCGGCAGGTCGGACGGGGGTAAGCTGACCACACAGACGATGAATACGCCACAGCACACCACTTTGCTCACAGCATTAACACGCCGTAGTGCTCCGTATGGCCTACTGTCGTCGGATAGACTAACCGTCATTAGTCTTCTCACTGTATGCCAGCGCCTTGCCGACGGCATACAGCACAGCGAAGACCAGCAAAGTGCCCAATATCCCGGCAATCGCAGTGGCCAGTCCCTCACTGGTTATGCCGGGGAATAGGTAATCTGGTAGCGGCGAGCTGACAGTTGGTGAGCCTTCAGCCTGGGTGGCAAAGCCAAGCACCTCGGCCACCCTTTCCAAGCCGTCAGGCCACGAACTGGCAAGAGGCGATAAGATTGCCGCGATAACCAGGGAAACAATTAGAGCACCGTGCCACCATTTCATTTTCATTGTGTCACCTCCGCTGGCTGAAGTGCGGGCCAGATGTCCGGCCGACTTCTGCGCACCAGGGCCAAAGCACCGACGGTGATAACCCCTTCTACTACTCCAATCAGAGCA
>JALGTD010000221.1 GCA_029821515.1 Candidatus Zipacnadia bacterium
TGCCCGCTTGGTGCTATGCAGGAACTATTTGCTACCTTAGGACGAAGGCTGCACTGGCGCCGGCCAACTCATGACAATAAGATCGACGGCAGCCTGCGTTGGGTGAAATATTTGTTGCTATTCCTCATTCTGTTTTTCACTTACCGTACCGGAGAATTGATTTTTTCGCCTTATGACCCCTGGGCCTCATATGCCCACTTGACGGCGGGATGGGGTGAGATTTCCGAGGAATTCCTCATTGGAACCATTATCCTGTTTGCGGCGTTGCTGGGTTCCGTGTTTATTGATCGTCCTTTCTGTCGGTATTTGTGTCCGTTAGGGGCGCTGCTAGGCGTTATCTCGAAAGTCGGGGTTGCTCGGGTGGTACGTAATGAGGATACTTGCAGGCATTGTCAGCGCTGCGATCAAGCCTGTCCGGTGGACATCAAGGTGGAGTCGATGTCGCAGGTTCGGACAACCGAGTGCCTATCGTGCGGAGAGTGTATAGCTGTGTGCCCGGTTCCGCAGACATTGGAGTTCAGAGCCCGGCGCCGAGTGGTTTCCCCGCTGGCGTTGGGCGCGGCAACTCTTGCGATCTTCTTCGGCATAGTGCTGGCCACACAAGCGGCTGGAGTGTGGAAGCCCCGCCTCCATACTCGCTTCGAGATGACTGGCCAGGGCGTCTCTCTTGACGCGGCGAACATTCGCGGTTCTATGTCGCTTAACGATATCGAAGGAACGTATGGCCTGCCTGCTGAGGAGCTGATTCGACAGCTCGGACTCCCCGAGAATACCGACCCAACCAGGTCAGTCAGCGCTATAATGAAAGCTCTGGACAGGGATATGCACGAAGTGCGAGACGCGGTTGCCATGTTCATTGAGCAGTGAGCTGGGAGTGAGAATGGCCTGGACATTGAGGAGGCTCTTGTAGTGTCGGAAATTACTACGCAGTACGCGTTTTATCAAGCTGAGCAACTCAGTCGCGACGAAATTGCCAGTCTTCAGACCGAGCGCTTGCCTCAGGCAGTGGCCTGCGCGCTGAAATCGCCCTGGTATGCTGAACAGTTAGCTGGATTAGAAGCGGAGCAGATAACCAGCCTGGAAGCACTGCGCCAGATTCCCTTCACGACCAAAGAGGACTTGCGCTCTGCTATGCCGTTTGGCTTTCTGGCGGTGCCCCTTGACCAGGTTGTGCGGATGCACTACTCGTCCGGCACCACCGGCACTGCTATCGCCATCTACCACACCGCCGCCGACCTACAGCACTGGGCTGAGTGTGTCGCCCGGGGAATGTTGCGGGTTGGGGTAACCCGGAAAGATATCTTCCAGAATATGATGGGGTACGGGCTTTTCACTGGTGGGCTGGGGCTGCATTATCCGGCGGAACTGATTGGCTGTCTGACGATTCCTGCCGGCGCCGGCAATACCAGCCGCCAGATTGAGATAATGAAGACTTTCGGGACCACTGCTCTGCATATTCTGCCCAGCTACGGGCTGCGCCTGGCCCATTTTTGTCGCGAAGCAGGCGTGGTGCCCTCACGAGATCTAAATCTGCGCTTCGCCTTCGTTGGTGCGGAGCCGCACAGCCCCCAGACGCGGGCGCGCCTGGAGCAGGCTCTGGACCTGAAAGCATACAACGTCTACGGACTTTCCGAGATGTGCGGGCCGGGTGTGGCTATTGAGTGTTCTGCCCAGGAAGGCTTGCATCTGCGCGAAGATCATTATCTGGCCGAGATTGTCGATCCGGATAGTGGCCAGCCGCTGCCCGATGGGGAGGAGGGGGAACTGGTGTTAACCACCCTCACTCGCGAGGCGATGCCCCTGCTGCGCTACCGCACTCGCGACATCACCCGCCTCATCCCGAATTCCTGCTCCTGCGGCAGCCAGCATCGGCGCATTGCTCCTATTGTCGGGCGCACTGATGATATGCTTATCGTCCGGGGCACCAACGTCTATCCGGTGCAGATCGAGCGCATCCTGATGGCGATTCCGGAGACTGGCTCCAACTATCTCATCACCCTGGCGACCGTTGACGAGATGGACGAGGTGACGGTCAGCGTGGAGGTCAGCGCCGATTACTCCTACGACGACTCCCGCGAACTGCAGGCACTGCGTGATCGGATAAGGCAGGAGCTCCACACCGAGCTCCTCTTCCGTCCTCAGGTAGAGCTGGTTGAGCCGGGTTCACTGCCTGTCGGTGAGGGTAAGGCCGTCCGGGTGGTAGACAATCGCAAGAAGTAGACTGCTTAATGAGAGGCGAACAGAGCCGGCTTCTCTATGCAGTTGCTGGGCAATACTTGGGCCAGGACTAGTGCATTATCTCCAGTTCCGGCCGCTTCGAATAGCTCGCGTTCATTGCCACTCGCTCGTTGACGCCTTCCGTGGCGGCGTCGAGCCGATTCTCCGCGACTGGTTCGAGATTTGCATAGATGCTCTCGCCAGCCATTGCAAGCGGAGTATACTCTATTCGCGAAGGCTTCTCTCGAACAGCTGGCGATGCCGGAGTTGCTTCGGGCCGATATAGCGCCAGCCGCGGGCCGCTGGCGGTGTCCGTTGGTGGTTGAATGGGGGAGACGGGGCGGGGAGCCTCGCCACTTAGTGACGCCAGGGCTGGACTTACCGGGGTGACAGTTCTCTCACGGGAAGCCGGGCCTGGCCGGCTGCTACTAGCCACTCGGACAGCGGCTTCCTCCTCGCGGGGGTGCTCTGCCTTCACTATTGCTGTCGGCGGTGAAGTTACCCTTTTAGCTATTGCCGGTTCCTCAACGTCGGCTGGCTGCGCCAGGGTGGCGGGAACTTCAATTGATGCAGTGACCTCCACTGGTACCCGTGCCACCTGGGGCGTTCTAGTTACTGGCTGCTGTGGTATCAGCAGCAGCCCGATGAGCAGGGCCGCAGCAGCGGCGACAGCCGCGCCGACTGCCCGCTTTGAGATCCTCCAGCGCAGCAGAGAGATGACCCCGACCTCGCGCCGGGTGATCTCGGCCTGTACCGCCTTGTAGACCTTAGCCTCCAGGCCTGCCGGCAGCGGCACCGGCTGAGCATGCTGCAACGCTGCAGTAATCTGTTGGGTCTGGATGAACTGCTGGTAGCATGCTTCGCAGCCGAAGAGATGCCGCCACATTAGCAACTGCTCTTGGGCGGTCAACTCTCCGTCCAGGTGAGTAGAAATCAGGCGTTGCGCA
>JALGTD010000018.1 GCA_029821515.1 Candidatus Zipacnadia bacterium
CGAATTATTGGGTTTGTACTGATGGCGGTATGTCTGCTGCCCCAGGCATACTGGAGCGGGCAGATCGCCAGCGGACTGGCGCGACTGGATCCGCGTGGCAGGGCGCTTGCAGAGATCGTGGAAGCAACTCCCGTTGATAGCTGCATCGGCCTGGTTCGCGAGCCGTGGTTCGATGTGCCGCCAGTTGATTACTGCAACGGTGGCACGGTTCTGCGCAGCAATCCTCTGTGGCGACTTTATCAGCGACCGGTGCGCGACTTGGTGGTTACTGATCTGGACCGCGAGTTGCTCTCCGCCGAGGCTCCCCACACCTTTGTGCTCAGCGGGTTCAACAGCCGCGCCGGCCTACTGGCGGGTGATGCCAGGACAATCGGGTTTGTTATGGCACTGCTGGCAAGCTATGAAACACGGGGTCCCTACGGCGGACTACCCCTGAGCTTTGTGCCCTGGGAGTTGGGCAGTGATTGGCTATATCCGTGGCCGGAAATCCAGGTCTTCGTGCATAAATCATCGCCGTCAACTGCTGGAGGCCAGTAGATTTGCTCCGTATTATTTGGGTCATCATTGTGCTGCTGGTCTTGTTTGTGCCGGCGTACGGCCAGTATATGACGCGGATGCTGGCTGATGACGCTTTTCCGCTGACCGATGGTAGATTGGTGTGGCTGGCCGAGGGGCCGGTCACCGGTGGGGATATGGCTGACCTGGCCATTGCCGACCTCAACGACGACGGGCAGGAGGACTTGTTAATCGGCTCTGGCTACGGCGATCTGCTCTACTATCGGCGCCTGGCCGGTGACATATTTGCTGCTCCCCAGCCGCTCATTGCCGACTCGACTGATTCCGCGAGCTGGCCGCCGAAACCTCGGCAGGTCTCCCCGGCTCTTGGCGATTGGGATGGTGATGGAGAGTTGGATCTCCTGCTGGGTTGGGAGGGGCAGCTTCTCTGGTATCAACTGAGGGGTGTGGTGTTGCGGAGTGGGCAGGCCATGAGACTGGCGGACGGCACAAAGATAGCTGAGGCTATCCGCCAGGCTGCCCCAGAGATTGGGCATCTGGCTCCAACGGTAGGTGATGTGAATGGCGATGGCGATGATGATCTGCTGCTGGGTGGCGATGACGGCAGTGTGTGGTGGCTGGAGCAGACCACCGATGACGAAGGGCACAAATGGAGAGCGCCTCGGCGGCTGATGGCTGGCGGCAGCCCAGTAGTGATCGGTTCGCGGGCCCGGCCTTGTGTGCTGGATTGGGATAACAACGGGCAGAAAGATGTAATAGTCGGGCAGGCCGACGGCAAGCTGTGGCTGCTGCGGGGGAGTTCCGATAATCTGGGGACTGCCGAACAGGTCTCGGTGCATAGCCAGGGCAAGCTGTTGGCTACCGCTCCGCAACTTGCTGCCACCGGCGATCTATGGCTGGGGACCGCCGCGGGCTTAGTATTGAAGGCCAGAATCTCCTCCAGTGTGCTGGAGTGTCAGGGGAAATTGCAGGCGCGACCGGTGCCATTGGATGTTGGACAGGCAGCGGCAGTCTCTGCACTGGATTGGAATGGCAATGGCCGCCTTGATTTGTTAGTTGGTAACCGCTGCGGGGACGTGCGCGTATTTGAGCAGATTGGGGTGGGCGAGAGGCTGATGATGGCATCAGGGAAGGCAATCTCAGCCAGTTCGGGGGTTGTTTGCGCCGCAGAGGGGTACGCCTGGCCGCGCTGTGCTGATGCTGACGGCGACGGAGATTTGGATATGTTCGTGGGGACCGGTGCTGGCTTGATAGAGCTATGGATCAATTCGGGAAGTTTCATGCGACGAGGGCCAGTTGCGGTTGCCGGCCAGGCGATTCGTACTGCCGGTGCGGCGCTGGTCGCACCGTATGACTATGATGGAGACGGCGATGTTGACTTGTTTGTCGGCAGCAAAGCCATGTCAACCCCCAACGGGGAAGCCATACTGCCTGCTCATAGAGTGGCCTACTTCGAGAATAAAGCGGACAGTCGCCACTCACTGCCAGTTTTCAACAAAGGCACTCTAATCACGATAGAGATTGAGGGCAGCAGCCAGCAGGCCCCGTTGGATGGCGCGGTGTTGAGGCCACAGTTGGCTGAATCACTTGGCACAGCAGCCAACGGTATGATGGACTTTCTGCTGACGGCAGACCTGGGCGTGTTTCTTTTTTCGACGAGCCAGTCGCGTAGCGCCTATCCTTTCCTGCAAATTGGCAGCTCGCTGCATCGACTTCCCCCCGTGCTGGCTCCTGCAGTCTACTCGGCGTATGCCTGTGACTTTCTGGGCACGGGCCGGCCAGTGCTGCTATGCGGCCTGGAGCAGTATGGAATGATTGTAGCCGCCCTCAATTACCTGCCGTAAGTTGGGAACATTCGCGCCGCCAGTTGCGTCCAATATCTGAAGCAGTAACTGTTGCTGCCTTCATTGAATTGCCTGTTGCACCAGCTTCTATACTTGATCTGTTGGAGGCAGGGAATATTAGTGGATAATCACTGTTCTCTGGCAGGCTTGTGGGCCTGCCTGATATACGCAGTGCTATCAATCGCTGGGTTAGTATTGCTCAGTGGATGTGGCGGAGGTGGTGGGGGTGGGTTGCCGGCGATTGTCTCAATCAATATCACTGATGATTTTACGGCACACCCCGGAGATGTCGTTGACTTTCATGTCTGGGGTGAGCAGGAGACCAGCGGGTGGCGGTGGCTGTATAACGAAGACCTCACCTGGGAAAGCTCCAATCCGGCAGTGGGCACTATTGATAGCCTGGGCGAATTCACTGCCACCGGCCTGGGGACAACTACGGTGACCGGTACCTATGAAGCCCTGCCCCCCGATACCGCCGAGGTTACTGTGGTAGAGTTGGGGCCGCAGCCTACTGCTCCTTATCATCCCCTGGATTTGGGCTACTGGTGGGAGTATACCGGTAGTGAGGTCCATCCTGGTGCTGTCCAGCCGGAGCAAGAGATTACATTGATAGTCACCTGCCTGCGGCAAGTCGTCGGAGCTGGTGAGGTATGGTATGAGCTGTCCACAGAATTCACTGGCCCAGATCAGACCAGATATATGTATTTCCGGCACGATGCCGAGGGCCTGCAGGAACTGTTCAGCGACGACACGACCGTGTACAAACTCAAGGCTCCCATCCTGGTGGGTACGGCATGGGGAGATGACCAGGATCCTCAGCACATTTTTGAGATTGAATCGGTCACCGATGAGGTCACCGTGCCAGCAGGGACCTTCGAAAACTGTGTGAAAGTGCGCGAGGAGGGCGTAGATGAGTATGGTGAGTATTTCGTGTTCACATGGTTTAAGGCCGATGTTGGCGTGGTAAAAAGCCAGTTATGGGATTATGATCCTGATACTGGTGAGTACTTCTGGACATATCAGGAGCTTACTACCTACTCGGCGGGAGGTTGAGTGGCAGCCGCTATTTGGCCATGTTGCCCATTGTATGCATTATTGTTATGGCCCCGGGGCCGAGAATAACCACGAACATAGACGGGAATATGCAGAACACCAGAGGGAAAAGCATCTTTACCGGTATCATGTTGGCCAGCTCGCGCACGTGAATCTTGCGCTTGATGCGCAGCGTGTCGCTGTGAGTGCGTAGCACTCTTGATATGCTGGAACCCAGCTCTTCGGCTTGACAGATGGCAGCCATGAAGGCACTCAGGTCGTCAACTTGGCTGCGCTTAGCTAAATTACGCCAGGCGTCTTGCCGCTGCTTGCCCAGACGTATTTCAGTCAAGGTCTGTTCAAACTCCTCGGTCAGCGGCCCGCTTTCCCGCTCAATAATCTCCGATATGGCTCCGTCTAGCCCTAAACCCGCTTCTACACTAACCACCAGCAGATCAATGATATTGGGCAAATCCTTCTTTATCTCCCGTCGGCGATCTTGGGCGATGCGGTCTACCATCCAGCCTGGTGCCAGCATCCCCACACTTGCTGCGGCGATTGCGGCCAGCCAGGTTATGTTGCCGGGCAGTAGACCGCGCAGTAGTATCAGTCCCGCTATAGACAGGCCTACGAGTGTAGTTAGCACTCTTACCATTAGGAAAACCTCGGCGGTCAACCCCCAGGGATGGGCGGCCTGCTGCAGTCGTTGGCGATTGGTCTGTAGCACGCTGCTCGGGGCTAGCTTGCCGATCACTCCGGAGATTCTCTCCAACATGGGAACGATGATGCGGTGCGACCATGGCTTGGTCATTTCGGGTGCCAGAATTGGCTCGGACTCTCTGGCTGTTGTAATCTGTTGCACTTGTCGAATGTGGGCACTGTGTTCGATGTTGGTGCCTATGATGAAGCCAATAGCCACCAGCAGTGTGAAGACCATGCCGGCAATTACAAAGGGCATTTCGTATCACCTCATACGTCAACGTTGAGCATATTCTTAATGATCAACAGGCCAAATATCATTAACGATGCAGCCCCAATCATCATTCCAATGCCTATTGGCTCGGCAATGAGTGGATGTAGGTACTCGGGGTTGAGCATGTGGATAAACAGAGCCAGACCGATCGGCAAGCCGCCGAGGATGACAGCAGAAAGGCGCCCTTCGGCGGTAAGTGCGGCCACTTCTGCGGTAAGCGGTAAGCTGAAAACGCTCGCGAATCATAGTGGAGGTAGTGTCTAGCACCTCGGCCAGATCACCGCCCACTGATGATTGAATCTGGATCGCCGTTACCATCAGCTTGACGTCGGGGCTGGCAGTTCGACGCACCATATGTGTAAAGGCCCTCTCCATACTGACGCCGACATTTACCTCATCGAGCACCCATCGGAATTCACGCGAGATCGGTGCGGGCATCTCATTAGCAACTACTTCTATCGCGCGTAGGATAGAAAACCCAGAGCGCAACGAGGAAGCTATCAGTTGTAGGGCCTCAGGCAGTTGGGTTATCAGCAGCTTATAACGATACTGCTTGCGGACCTGGACGTATATCCAGGGGCTGCCCAGGCCGATCAAGAGCAGGAATGCTCGAGTAATCAAGCTTGGCGGGAAGGTCAGTCCCACCATATACGCGCCGATCCCCGCCGCAACCGAGATCGCTATCATCTCCGAGGGTTTTATCAGCAGACCTGCCCGCAACAGCTCCCACTGTATGGCATCGTTAAGCCGAGTCCTGTGCAGCAGTCGTGTGACCAGAGGTGCGCTGTCGGCCAGCGCCTTGTCCTGACCGCGCTCTGCTGGCGGTTGTCCCTCTTCTTTCAGCCGGCGCCTGGGGACCTTGTCTTTGGATGAATTCAGCGCACTGACCAACGCGTAACCACCGATGCTCAAGATGACAAATACGCCGCCAGCTATTAATGCCGGGCCCATAGAATCATCTCCGGCTCCACGCTTCGACCAATTGGTCAGGCAGTTCGATCCCCTGGGTTAGTATTTTGTCGGCGAACCTGGGTCGCAATCCGGTGTAACGATGTTCACCGATTACTGCTCCCTCTTTGTCCACACCGCTTTGTTCGAAATGGTAGATATCCTGCAAGGTGATTGTACCGCTTTCCAGTCCCTGAACTTCGGTGATGTGAGTTACTCGGCGGTGCCCGTCGACAAATCGGGACTGGTGGACGATGAGATGTAAGGCAGCGGCAATCTGTTCCCGTATGGCCTGGGAAGGCAGTTCAGTGCCGGCCATTAGTACCATAGTCTCCAACCGCGCCAGGGTATCGCGTGGTCCGTTGCTGTGAACTGTGCTCAGTGACCCTTCGTGTCCGGTATTCATAGCCTGAAGCATATCCAGTGCCTCCGGGCCCCGGCACTCGCCGATAATTATTCTATCCGGGCGCATCCGCAGAGCATTGCGTACCAGATGACGGATGGTTATTTCGCCCGTCCCCTCTAGATTGGGAGGTCGGCTCTCCGTGCTCAATACGTGATCCTGTTGGAGTTGCAGTTCGGCGGCATCCTCTATGGTAATAATCCTTTCATCGGACCGGATGAACGAGGATAACACGTTAAGCGTAGTCGTCTTGCCGCTGCCGGTACCACCTGATACCATTATGTTGAGTTTGGCCTGGACAGAGGCCCGCATCAGCTCCATCATATCCTCGGTGCACGTGCCGAAGTTGACTAGGTCCTCGGGAGTTAGGGGATCTGCGGCGAATTTTCGGATGGTTATTGTGGGGCCGCTGCGGATGACCGGTGGGATGATTGCGTTAACTCGTGATCCGTCGGGAAGGCGGGCGTCCACGGTGGGTGCGCTTTCGTCTATCCAGCGGCCCAGTGGTGAGATGATCTTCTCGATGATGCGCCGCACATGAGCATCATCGTCGAATTGAACATCGGTGGACTGCAGCTTTCCGTCCCGTTCAATGTAGACGTGATGAGGCCCATTTACCATAATCTCGCTTATTGAGGGATCGTCCAGCAGCTCTTGAATGGGGCCGTAGCCGCGCAGTTCGGCCCGAACAGCCTGATATAATCGCTCGCGGGTTCTGGTGGTTAATGCCAGACGATGGTTCTGAGCAATCTCGTTGGCTAATGCCCTAATTCGTTCCATTAGCGACTTTTCATCCAGGTTCTGCAGCACCTGGTGGTCGGTGTTGTCCAGAATGGTCGTGTGAATTTCCTGTCGGACCTTCAACAGCTTTTGCTGCTTCTGCTGTTGGGCGGAGTGGAGATATTCGTTGTCTGCGAGAGCTGATTCCGGCAATCCCATCGTTTATGTCACCTCTGAGGCAACTGTAACCAGTTCGTCTTCCAATCGGAGTGAGCTATGGTGAGACATATCAGGCTGCCTGCTCCTTAAACGACAGTTCAGTTGGGCGGATGATCGCATCGGCCAGTTGAGCAATTCCTTGTGAGACGGGCGCACGTGGGTTAGTTAAGATGAACGGTTCATGAACGGTTCACCCCGATTTGCGGAGGCAATGGCGGTTTCGGTATCATTGGGCAGGCTGAACTCTACCTTCATGTTCGTTGCCTCCTCCAGGTCGGAGATCGAGAAACGGTCCTTTGATGAGGTGCGATTAACCAGCAGTTTGACATTGGTTTGCGAGACATATCCGCCATCAATAATGATCCGGAGCAAGGAATTAGTATCCCGAATTGTGGTCAGTTCGAAAAGGTTGGTCACTACCAGGATCAACTGGCAGCGTGACAGGATGTAAAGGCCGCCATCCCATAACGTTGACGGCAGGTCGTAAAGAGTGAATCGGTAGTTGCGCCGCAGAATGCCTAGTAGCAAGGCCAGATAGGGCACCGAAAGAGCATTTAATGGAACTGGTTCCAGACCTGTCGAACCACTTAGTGCCCGAAGGCTGCTGGAATGTGTGTATAAGTGACTATTGACCAGTTGAATATCCAGCTCGTCGGCGTACGGGGCGAGGTCTACCAGGCTTCCGGGCGGTACCCCCATGTTTAGCATCAGGCTGACATCGCCAAGCTGGGCGTACATATCAGCCAACACCACTGACCCCGGGAATTGCTTGGCCAGCAGTACCGCCAGGTTCACGGCGAGAGTGGTTTTCCCGACGCCGTCTTTGGCGGAAATCAGGCCCACAGTTATAGGCATTTTTGTGGGATCGGTAACCGCCCCGTATGCCTCGGTTTGGCGAATTTCTCGGCGACCAGCACAGGCCTGGATGGTTTCAATAACTGCCTTGGCGTCAGATAGAGGCGGAAGAACCGCATTGGCCCCTGCTATCATAGCCTCGTTGGCTATCAACGACCGCTGCCCCGCGGTCAGTAAAATGCATCCTACCTCGGGGGCTGCCATCTTCACTAACCGACACACCTCGTAGCCGTCGGCAGCAGGGAGGTTCTCATGTACGAGCAGCACATCTGGCTGCATCTGGATAGCCATTTGTGCCGCCTCCAGTCCGTCCTGGGGCAGACCAATAAGTTCGATTCCATCGGTCACCCCCAGCAGCGACTTCAATCCTTCAACGATATCCGGTGCAGGCTCGGTCAGAATCACGTTTATCATCTTTATCTCCGTCTTCCCAGTAGATTCTGGCGCCGTCGCCCTGGGTATTACTCGCGTCGGAAAGTAGCAGTGCCTGTTAGATTGATGGTGCCGCTGCCCGGGTTATCTTCCAGTCCGGGCAATAGCCCAGTGGCCACCAAAGGATGCGAGTAGCTTACCTCAACCTTGATAAACGCCCCGGTAGGAGCGTTGTTGGTGATTCCCTCATCGCCGGATACATCGCCCAGGGTGTACCAGGTCCAGCTTCCCGCGTCGTAAACGCCGTACTGCTGGGTGATAGTCAGGTCCTCGGTGGGTAATTGTGCTGCAGCGCTTTCCACCTTGTCGGTGATGGTAGTCGTACTATCACCTGTGGCCCCCGTGCGTGCCCCTTCACGAGAAGCATTCTTCAGGATCATAAAATCCTCAAACAGCAGCCCGAATTCGATGATGCCCATCAATAAGAGCAATAGTAAGGGCGCGACCAGAGCCAGCTCGACGGTAGCTGTGCCGGCTCTGCGATCCCAGATTTTGAACAGCTTCTGATTATCTCGATGCACGGTTTGCATTGTGTGGCGCCGGTTCTGGTCAGGTTGCAAGAGATTATTGTCGCCGTCGTGACACTGCTGCTTGGACCGTCCCTGTCTGCCATTTTTAGGCACTGAGGGTCGGGTGGGGGGCCAGCCCGACCCCCAGTTTACAGGGCGCTGCTGCCATGTGGTTTGCGAGCATACCAAGCCTGAGGCCCTATGGTGTTGATGTTATCGTGTCTTTGACGCTGGAGACCTCGGTACTTACCTGGCTACCCAGTTGCGTCCAGGCGGTGACGGCTGCTGCCACTATCAATACCAGCAGCAGCGCGTACTCAACAGTTGTCAGCCCTGCTTCGTCAGTCCACAGTTGCTTGAGTGTCCGTAACATTTAGCGACCTCCTTCCTTGATCTGCATAACGCGGTTAGGCCGGTAACCCTACCATTTGTGGTATCGGTAATTTACCGTGGCCTCTTGATAACTGGATAGTTTCGGTTATGTAACATCTGTGCAAACCGTCGCTGGCAGAACTTTGCCGGGGTAGAAGTAGAAACACTGTATCCAACAAAGGTCTTAAGGTCACTCTCGACGAATCTGGAAGTAGGCGACTGCTTGTAGGAATGGAGGAATACAGGTGGCCAAAACTGCTGGCAACCAGCATACAAAAGTAACTGGCGAGAAGAGCCTGGAACGATCTCAGCCATCGCGCCAGGGAATAATCACCGGCCGGGCCCTGGTGATTGGCTCGCTAGCGGCAGCAGGCATCGGCCTGCTGGCGCCATGGGCGATCCACGTGCTGCGCGGGTCCTTTATGGCCCTTGATTTCAGCACTCCCGCTGCGGTCGGCTTGATGTTCTTTCTGGTAGCCGGGCCGAACCTGCTGGTGCTTCGTTTGCGCCGGCGCTTGGCTTTGACCTCCGCAGAACTTATTACTATCTACAGTATGATGATCGTCGCTTCCGCCATCCCTACTATGGGCTTAACTGCCCAGGTCATCCCCATTAGTACTGGTGCCCACTATTATGCCAGTCCGGAGAATGGCTGGGACAAGTTGGTTATTCCTTATATAGCTAAGTGGTTGTTGCCAAAAGGTGCTGGTTTGGATGCCCCCGTCATAGACTACCTCTACGAGGGTCTACCGGCCGGCGCCAGTGTGCCGTGGGGGGCTTGGGTGACGTCGCTGGCTGCCTGGTTGGCATTTCTGCTCGCTTTGCACCTGGCCATGATGTGTATGATGGTGATGTTGCGCAAACAGTGGGTGGAAAATGAACGGCTGGCCTATCCGCTTACCTATTTGCCACTGACCCTTGCCGGTGCTAGCAGCGGAGGAGTTCCGGTCATTCTGCGTAATCCTGTCTTCTGGATAGGCATGGGCATTCCCCTTGTTCTAGGCAGCTTCATTGGACTGCATTATTACTTCCCGGTACTGCCTGCTATCAACCTGGCACCCTCGGTGACAGTAGTAAAGGGGCTTTGGAGTCTGCCATTCCGGCTCAGCTTTCCTATGCTGGGCTTTTTCTATCTGGTTAACCTGGAGACCAGTTTCAGTCTGTGGTTCTTCAACTTACTTTTCCAGTCTGCCTGGGCAGCGCTGACTTCAATAGGCATCACTTTTCAGGAAAATCTAAGTGTCTTCGGTGCACAGGGGCCATTCAAGTACTTGGGCGGCGGGGCGTTTATAGCTCTGGTTGGCACCAATCTGTGGGTGGCCCGCGGTCATCTGCGCACAATCTGGCAACGTGTCCTCGGCCAGGTCGGTCCGGAGGTTGACAGTAACGAGATTATCTCCTATCGCACCGCCTTCTGGGGCATGATCATCGGCCTGATTGCGATAGGGTGGTGGTTGAATATTGCGGGACTTCCCTTGATAGTTGTACCAATCTTCGTGATATCTGCTATGGTAATGTTCTTAGGGATAACCCGCGTTGTGGTCGAAAGCGGGCTGGCTTTGGCGCGTCCGCCGATAATTGCTCCGGGCTTGACCGCCGGGCTTTTGGGTTGGGAGCTAATTGGCAGCCAGGGCATTGTCGTACTGGCTCAGACTTTTATTTGGGACAGCGATATTCGCACCTTTGTGATGTGCTCGGTTGCTAACAGCCTGAAGATGACGAATGTAGTCGAGCACGGCCACCGCCGGTTATGGGCTGCTTTCTGGCTGGCCATACTGTTGGCGCTGGCCGCATCAATATGGCTGACGATGAGTCGGGCTTACATGCAGGGTGGCACCACGATGAACAACTGGTTTTTTGCAGGTGCAGCCCAGGGCCCCTACCGGTGGGCGGCTGACTGGAACATCCGACAGCCCAGCCCCAGTCTGATAGGAATCATTTTGACTGGCATCGGCGCGGCAATCTTCGTGTTTCTGACTGCTATGCGTTTCCGCTTCCTAAAGTGGCCGTTTCATCCCATTGGCTTTGCTATCGGCGGCTCGTCTATCGTCTCGTGGGTGTGGTTTCCCTGTTTCTTGACATGGTTGACCAAAGGCACTATCCTGCGTTATGGTGGAATGAAGCTATACGAAGGTGCCCGTCCTCTGTTCTTGGGATTCATATGCGGGCAATATACTGCCAATCTAGTGTGGTTGATTATTGATTGGCTCACAGGCCAGACCGGCAATCAGATTTTCTGGATATAACTTGCTGGCATTTTGTGGCGATGTGTCTCTGGGTTTCTGAAGATAATAGC
Source organism: Candidatus Zipacnadia bacterium (assembly GCA_029821515.1). GTDB lineage: Bacteria > Armatimonadota > Zipacnadia > Zipacnadales > Zipacnadaceae > JALGTD01. The sequence goes on from JALGTD010000018.1 coordinate 11,120, forward strand.
TAATGGCAATAAGTGAAGATGTAACAAACACCGACATTCAGTCAGCATCCCAGCCTCGCAGTGGCTTGATAACGGGTCGAGCACTGCTAATTGGCTCGGTAGCGGCAGCAGGCATCGGCCTGCTGGCGCCGTGGGCGATTCACGTGCTGCGCGGCTCCTTTATGGCACTTGATTTCAGCACGCCCGTGGCGGTGGTGCTGTTGTTTGTCCTCGTAGTGGGCCCCAACCTGCTACTGCTGCGCTTCCGGCGCAGCCTAGCTTTGACCACGGCTGAGCTTATTACCATCTATGCAATGATGGTAGTAGCCTCGGCTATTCCTACGATGGGCCTGACAGCGCAGGTCATTCCTCTGAGCACCGGTCCCTACTACTATGCCACCCCTGAGAATGCCTGGGCCCAGAAGATCACTCCGCATATCGCGTCGTGGCTGGCCCCACAGGGCAGTGCCATGGAGGCCCCCGTAATCACCGACCTCTATGAGGGTCTGCCGGCAGGTGCCCAGGTGCCCTGGGGTGCTTGGGTCCAGCCGTTGTTGGCCTGGCTTCCTATGCTCCTGGCCGTCCATTTTGTGATGATCTGCATGATGGTACTGCTGCGCAAGCAGTGGGTGGACAACGAGCGACTATCCTACCCTCTGACCTATCTGCCTCTGGCCCTGGCTGGTACCGACAGTAATGGTTGGCCGGTTATCCTCAAGCGAGCCACCTTTTGGATCGGGTTTGCCATGGCGTTCCTGGCCGGCAGTTGGGTGGGGCTGCACAACTACTTTCCGGTAGTGCCGGCTCTGAAACTGGAACAGAGCGTTGAGGCGGTCACCGGTGTATGGACACTCTTTTTTCGCATCAGCTTCCCAATGATTGGCTTTTTCTACTTGGTGAGCCTGGAGAATAGTTTCAGTTTATGGTTTTTCAATTTGCTGGCGCAAATAGCTCGGACGGTTATGACTGTTCTGGGCGTTGCCAGCATTGAAAATCTGGGAGTCTACGGCGCCTCTGACCCCATCTTCAAGTATATAGGTGCAGGGGCTTTTTTGGCTCTGGTTGCATCAGGCTTGTGGATAGCACGGGGCCACCTAAACATGGTCTGGAGGCGAGTAATAGGTGAAGCAGGCTCGGAGGTTGACGAGCATGAGATACTCTCGTACCGAGTTGCTTTCTGGGGAATGATCGGCGGCCTTGGCTTGGTTGGCTGGTGGCTGGCAGCCTCGGGTATGCCCGTACTGGTTGTACCCCTGTTCCTAATTCTGGCTTTTGTCTTCTTTGTGGGCTTGACGCGTGTTGTTGCTGAAAGCGGCATGGCAGAGGCAGTCGCACCGGCGATCGCGCCTACTACTGTGGCCGGTTGGCTGGGATGGGGTCCCTTGGGAGACCGAGGAATAACGTCACTGGCGCTTACTTATGTATGGACAAGTGACATTCGCACCTTCGTGATGGCTTCGGCAGCAACCAGTCTCAAATTGGCCGATGTCATCGATGCCAAGCAGCGACGGTTGTTTTGGGGGTTTATTCTGGCCATTATTGCTGCTCTGGTGACTTCTATGTGGCTTACTATAACCCGTGCCTACACTCAGGGCGGCGTCACTATGAATCCGTGGTTCTTCAGCGGAGCGGTGCAAGCCGCCTACAAGTGGGCGCAGGAATGGATCGTCCAGCAGCCGGGTCCCAGTATTGTCGGACTGATCTACACTGCAATAGGTGCGGGAATATATCTGGTGCTTACTGCCCTGCGTTTCCGCTCGCCTGCCTGGCCGTTTCACCCTATCGGCTACTGTATCGGTAGCGTGTGGATTATGGATCGGATCTGGTTCACCATCTTCCTGACGTGGCTGACCAAGAGTGCCATTCTACGCTACGGTGGGATGGTCTGGTACCAGAATCTGCGCCCGGTTTTCCTGGGCTTGATTTGTGGACAGTTTATCTGCAATGCAGCGTGGTTAGTGATAGACTGGTTAACTGGCCATACTGGCAATATAATCTTCTGGATATGATGCTGGCCTGATCATATCTAGCTGCCCCAGTGTTATTTGCCCCAGCTTGCTGGTTGCGGCTATAACTGCCTTCGGCTCTCTTAATCTTTCCTCGCCTGGAACGGGTCCGGGTTAGCGGCGATGCGAACTTATTCGGCAACAGCAATTAGCCTGGTAGTGCACAAGTACCGGGGGACGCGCCGACTGGCGGTATTTTTCAGCCGCGAGCGCGGCAAGGTGGAGGCGGTCGCCCGCGGTGTGGGAAAACCAGGCAGCAAGCTGGCTTCGCTGGTCGAGCCTCTTACTCTTTCCAAGCTCTCCCTGGCCAAGGGGCGCGAGCTTGACCATCTAACTGAAGGCGAGGTCGTCAATCCGTTCTATGGGCTACGGTCCGATATGCGGCGGTTCGGCTATGCCTCCTATATTGCTGAACTAACTGCACGGGCCACTGAGCCGGGCTTGCCGATGCCTCGGCTTTTCGACGCGTTGCAGGCCAGTCTCGAGGCTCTCGAAGACGAGGCGACGCCAGAGATAATTACCTGGGGATTTGCCTTGCAGCTTCTGGAACAACTCGGTGTGGGGCCGGTTCTGGAACAATGTGCCAACTGCGGTCGGTCTCTGACTGGCCAGTTGTGCTACAGCCCCTCTGTCGGTGGATTAATCTGTGCAGACTGCCGACCAGGCGAGTCAGGGGTGCTCGATATCTCTGGTATGACTGCTGGCCTGCTGCGCTGTATGGCTACTTTTCCCATAGACCGGCTGGCGCGCCTGTCCTGCCCACCGACCAGCCGTGAGGAGATTAGCCAGTTGGTACGCCGGCATATCGAATATCACCTGGACTTCACATCTAAAAGCGAGCGGTTCCTTCGGGAGATTGAAGCCTCCGACAACCCGCTGCAGGACGGAGATGAGCAGGGGTGACCAACGCGCAGGCTGCCGAAATTCTGCAGCAGATAGCTGACCTACTTAACATCTCTGGTGCCAATAGCTTCCGGATTCGCAGCTATCGGCAAGCAGCCGAGTCGCTGGAATCGTGGGCTGAAGAGATCGAGGAAATATATGCAACGCAAGGCGTGAAAGGTTTGCGCGATATCCCCGACATCGGCAAAAGCCTCGCCGAGAAGATAGAAGAGCTGCTCAACATCGGCCAGATTAGTCAGCATCAGGAGCTGCTGGGGCAGTTTCCCGATGGAATACTGGAGCTGCTGAAGGTTCCCGGTCTGGGCCCGCGCACCATCGCGTTGATCTGGTCAGAGCTGGAGATAGCCGATATTGACGAGCTGGAGGAGGCTGCCCGCAGCCAGCAGTTGCGAGAGCTTCCCGGCCTGGGAGCTAAGAGTGAGGAGAAGATACTGGCCAGTATCGAGCGGTACCGCCAGGGCATGCAACGGGCCTTGTTAGGGGAAATCCTGCCCCTTGGCGAGCAGCTCATTAGTTATCTGCGGGAACATCCCCGGGTTATTGCTGCTGAGTTGGCCGGTAGTGCCCGGCGCCGCCGGGCTACAGTTGGCGACATCGATCTGCTGGCGACTTCTGAGCACCCTGAGGAGGTATGTCGCGATTTTGCCTCCAGCGGGCAGCTTGAAGAAGTCACTATGGCCGGCGATACTAAGGTTAGCGGCCTGCTGGCAGGAGGACGCTCAGTAGACCTGCGGGTGGTAGCTCCAGAAAGCTACGGGGCAGTGCTTCAATATTTTACCGGCTCACAGGCTCATGGCGTGGCCCTGCGTACTCGCGCCCAGAAGATGGATCTGACCGTCAATGAATACGGTGTATTTGAGCAGCATAATGACCAGGTGGGGGAGAAGATAGCCGGCGCCAGCGAAGAGGGTGTATATGCGGCCGTGGGACTGGAGTGGATTCCGCCGGAGTTGCGCGAGGATCGCGGCGAGATTGCGGCAGCCGCCGACGGCACTCTGCCTGAGTTGATTGAGCTTAGCGATATTCGCAGTGACCTGCATATGCACACAACTGGTTCTGACGGCATGTGCAGCCTCGAGGAGCTCGCCGAGGTCTGCCGCCAGCGTGGTTATAGCTATATTGGCATCACCGACCACTCCCCAGCGCTTCGCGTTGCCGGAGGGCTGACAGAAGAAGAGATAATCGCCCAGATCCAGGAGATTGCCCAGCTAAACGAGCGCTACCGGGAAGAGGGCATCGAGTTCCGTATCCTGGCTGGCCTGGAGGCGGACATACTGACCAAAGGACGAGTTGACGTCCCTGATGCGGCCTTTGAGATGCTGGATTTTGTGTTGGGTTCGCTGCACCAGGGATTCTCGTCGGATGCTGACAAGATAACCCAGCGTGTCATCCAGGCATTAGAGTCGGGCAAGATTGACATCCTGGGCCATCCCACCGGTCGGTTACTGTTGCAGCGGGAACCCTACGGCATTCACCTTAATGAGGTAATAGAAGCTGCTGGCGAGCTTGATGTTGTGATCGAGATTAACGCCAATCCCCGTCGCCTGGACCTTGACGATGTGCACGCCCGTTTTGCTCAGGGAAACGGTACCCGGCTGAGCATTAACACCGATGCCCACGATATTCCCCACCTGGACTTTATGCAGTACGGGGTCTATACGGCGCGTCGCGGCTGGATTGAGCCGCGGTCGGTGATAAACACCTGGCCAGTGAACAAAGTAAAAGAATGGTTGGCCCAGCGGCGAGCATAACAGGCTCAGTAGTCGGATTGAAGCGCAACGACTGCTGATAGATAATTTCGACTTCGAACAGGGCGGGCAGGAATTCGTGGCGCATTGGAAGAATGCTAGCAGAGACGGCAGAAAAATGGGAATGGCGGAATAAACCCAGCAAGTGATGAAGCGCGAGTATCCGCTCGCAAACGGCCAGAACGAACAAGCGGAACCACACCGTGTTCTTATTGCCGACGGAGACACAGCGCTTGCACCACTATAGGACTCTGGAGGAGCTTATGAAGTTTGGGATGATCACTACAGATTGGGGTGAGCACGCCGACATCCGGACAATGCTCACCGAGATAAGGGAAACGGGTTGGGATGGGTGCGAGATGAGGCTCACACTCGATTGGATGGGATGTCCGGAGAGAATGAGGAGACTTGCGGAAGAGACGGAATGCAGAATCTTCTGCCTTGCGTCGGAAACTCCGCCCGTCGATCCCAACCACTGGGTAGTGCAGTCCATCATGAGACTGATAGAGTACGCAGAAGCCATAGATGTAGAGAACGTGATGATCTTTCCCCCTCTCAGACCGGCCTGCCGGGCGCCGACTCAGTCGGAGTATGACCGTTTTGCAGAGGCTGCAGAGAAGCTCGCAGAGTATGGCTCAGGGCTGGGGATTACTGTGTCTTTTCACCACCACGTCAACCATCTGGTCGAGCGTATCAGTGAAGTCGAAATCATACTAGAACAGACTCGGTACCTCAAGCTCATGCTGGATGGGTTCCAGACGACCATGCTTGGTGATGATTTCGCCGGCACCTACCGCAAATGGCGCGACCGCATTCACTATGTTCATCTCCACGATACTAGTGGTCTCAAGCTACTGGACCTGGGCGAGGGGACCGTGCCACTGGCACAGCTTCTGGGGGACCTTAAAGCCGTGGAGTACGACGGATGGGTCGTTACCCATGGAGGTTCTACCGACAGAAGTGCAGTGGAGAAAGCCAGGGTGTGCCGAGAGTATCTGAGATCGTTGGGTTACTGATGACCTTGCCCCAGAAACCAGTCCAGGTCTACTACTGTTTCCGGGACTGACTGTGACGTTCCGAGGGAAATGCGTGGCGGATTGAGCGGCATCTGTCAGCACAGAGGGCCCAGGATGCCAGCGGAGGGGCAAACTCGGCTTTGGTGTTACAGGATACCAACGTGCTACTGAGTCCTCGCTACTGCCACAAGCAGCTAGCGCCTGCCAAGCGGTGCTCCCTATTTCTGCTCGGCGGGGAAGTAAGTATATGAGGTCATCCCCTCAATCTGCTCGGGTCTCGGACGCTCTGTCGCCATACTGACTATATATCCAATAACGACAGTGGCAGCTGTGCCAACAGGAACGTACAGGAATGGTGTGAACCCCAGTTGGGCCCAAACGCCGGTACAGATGACACCCACTATCACGCCGATGACCACACCTTTCTCGTTTGCCCGACGGGTGAAGAGAGCCAGTATAAAGATACCCAGCAACGGACCACTCCAGAAGCCCATTATCTTGGCACCGATCAGGTAGATTTGACCGAAGCGACCCAGGAACATCCCCGCAACCGTAGCGATCAGGCCCCAGGCTATTGTAGCATATCGTGAGGCGCGTAGGTAATGCGCTTCGTCAGCAGTTTCCGGCTGGATACGCGCGAATGTCCTGCGCATCAACGGTAGGATCAGGTAGGAATACGCCCCCAGAGCCACCACCACTGCGGTGAGACTAACAACTACCATCGTGATACTCGACGCTCCGCTGTTCTGCCTCATTAACCCACTTATGGCCGGTATACGCAGCATTGCCACCAATGCTACCACGGCGATGACAACCGCCAGAAGTGCGGCAATGATTTTATCAAAGGCGTTGCGGCTACTCTCAGTGCCTTCGGCGCCCCGCAGGCGGCGATAGAAGTCCGTAATGCAGGCAGCACTCAGGGAGTTGATGCCCGAGTCAACACTCGACATTGTAGCCGAAAGCAGAGCGGCGATGAACAGGCCCGCGACGCCCACTGGCAGCACAGCGGCGACGAAGTAAGGCAACATCTGGTCGGGGTTGTCAGGCAGATCGGCAAACTGAGCGCCATGGACACTGAAATAGGCAAAGATGCCTAACCCCGTCAGGTACAGCAAGGCCATCAGCGGTACATCCGATATCCAGGCTAGCCAAACACCGCGGGTGCTTTCCTTGAGAGAGCGAGCACTGAAGTAGCGCTGCAGCGTAAGTTGGTCAGTCCCCGCATCGCGTAACAGGCTCGTAGCACCCGATAGAAACGCCCACAAGAACATGACTTCGACTGTAGCTTTGAGGTTAGGATTGAACACCCATCCCCAGAATTCCTTGCCACTGCCCAGCGGGAAAGTGCGGTCAGCTATGCTACCGATACGCCACACCTCAGTCCAGCCACCCACGTCGCGGAGTACATAGAACCCCACTATGAGCAGCCCACCTATAAGCACGAAGAACTGTATGACATCGCTCCACATATCCGCCTCAATGCCTCCCAAAGCGGTATAGGTCGTCGCCACTATGCCCAGCATGAGCACCAACAGCAGTAACTCCTGCGGCTCACTTAGCCCGGGCACATCGACTACCGCACTGAGCGCTATAGCCGGAGCGTAAATGACGGCAGCCAGCCAACTGCCTCGCAAGAGAATGAACAGAGTACTTCCCAGTATCCGCACGCTGAGGCCAAAACGCCGTTCCAGATAAGTGTAGGCAGTGGTAAGTGCTAGGGTGTGGAATACTGGCAGGATAGTGTAGGTAACAAGAAGGGCAATGGGCACTATTACGAACCATTCTATGGGCATGAACTGCAGATCGTGAGCATAGGCATATCCGGGGGCCCCCAGCATGGAATTGGCACTTACTAGTGATACCACCACTGATATCCCTACGACAAACCAGCCCATTCTCCGCCCTGCCACAAAGTAGTCTTCCGTGGTCTTCTGGCGCAGGGAGAACCAGAGCCCCAGCCCAATCAACCCCAGTATGTACAGCCCAATTATCACAAGGTCAATACTGGTCAGCAGACCTGTTCGCATTTTCCGTTGTCACCATCCTGATACCAGTTAGATTGCACAAATGTTCTGAGCGCCATGGGCAAGTGGCCTGCCCCCATTAGTGGTACCACCTGCTATGTTAGTCCCATGGCTGGACTGCCTCCGAGACCGGTGGTTCATAGTTAAGTGTGCTGTAGGGCCTCACTGTTATCATAGTGTCTTCGCCATCGGCCCGTTAATACCTGCACCTCCAGCAATGTGTCGAAAATCTCCATATTCAAAAGCTCGTCCCGCAGCTTGCCATTGAACGACTCCAGATATCCATTCTCCCAGGGACTGCCTGGCTCGATGTATAGTGTCTTTGTGCTCAGA
>JALGTD010000222.1 GCA_029821515.1 Candidatus Zipacnadia bacterium
TGTGGTGCTCGTCGCCACCGCTGAGAATCGGGGGGCTCCGATCGTGGTGCGGATTGGCGTTGACTGGTTCTACCAATAAAGTCAGGACTGACGTCTGCGGGCATGATAGTGTCCTTCGTGCAGCCTGCATATGTAGCAATATGTAGCCCGTTTACAAAAGGAGACAACCAATGAATGCACTGCTGCGCATCTCAACTTTACTACTGGCGATCACCGTGTCAGTGGGTACCATAGCGTCGGCTGCCGACGTTTTCGCCCGTGGTGTATACTGGCCCCAGGAACGAGCCCAGTACTTCGCTGAGCAGGCGGGCCCAGTACTTCGCTGAGCAGGCGGGAATGGATCTATGGGAGTTCGCGGATGAGCAACTGGGGCTACTCAAAGAACACAACTGCAACTTAGTCTGGACGGTGAATACCAACGTCGAACAGCTCCGGCGCCTGTGCGAAATCGCCGCCAGCCACGATATAGTCGTCGTGGGATGCCCGGACTCGGTGCACTGGTGGCGTCAGCATCGCACTCCCGAGTTTGCGCTGAAAGTTGCCCAGTGGGCTGTTGACGAACTCGGGGAAACCGAGGGTCTCTACGGCTACGTGCTGCGTGATGAGCCACGCACGTACGAACTTCCCTTCCTCGACGCCATCCGCGAGCATCTCAAGCGGCTCGACCCCACCCGCGAAGTAATGACCGTTACCATGCGCAGGGACTCGTACGCAGCAGTCCACCGCACGGGGCTGGATCCTGTATGCACTGACATCTACCCGTTCTTCTCCGAAAACGACCCCAACGGCCCCAATACGCCTAGCAGCTCCCGCGCCTACTATCGCACAGTGACTGAAGGCCTCGCCCGCCAGTGCCAGCATGTTGGCAAGACCTTCTGGGTCATGGGCCAGGGAGGATTCACCGAGGTCTGGGGTGACTGGTACTACGACGAGGATATGCACGTCGTCGCCCAGCCCGGTGCGTATCTGCACTGGCGCTGCCCCACCGTCGGCGAAACCCGCTGGCAGATCTGGCAAGGCCTCACTGCGGGCGCCAAGGGCGTCCTCTTCTTCGTCCTGTTTCCGATTCCGAACGAGCGCACTGCCGAGAGTGAGCCGGGCCCAGTGCTCGAGCACAACTTCCCGAGGATCACGGAGACCGTACACACCGGCGGTGTGACCGGTCTGCTTAACATAAACCTCACTCCCAGCGAGCAGATGACAGCGATGGGCGAATGCTTCGCGGACCTGGAGCATCTCCAACCCCTGTTGCAGGGGCTGTCACTGTCTGATTTCCCCGCCGCATTCGCCGCCCCGCCGCTGCACGTGCGCACGCACAAGGATGCACAGGGAAACCTTTATGCAATTGTGGTCAACGACAATACCAACGCCGCGGTCACCGGGGATATCATCACGCTTCCCGGTATCACCGGGATCCACGACCTACGCGCTGATGCCGAGCTACCCCTCGTACCCACCGATACCTATTCCCTCCAGAAAACGACTGTCACTCTCCAGGCCGGTGACGGCACGGTACTTGAACTCGTCACAGTGCCTGGGACCCGGCCAATGGCCTGCTTCATCGAGGATTTCTCCGTTCTGCCGGGCGGTCTGGAAAATGCCCGGGTGCTCGTGCACCCCGAGCATTGGGCCGGCGTGTGGCAGTATGACCTGGTGCAATCCGATCCACCGCTACCGGGCACAATCACCTGCCCTATCGCACAACTGACTGGCGATCCCAATGTTCACCGCCCCTCTGGCCCCATCTATGTGGTCTACCAGGGCAGTGCGCCGCCGTCCGGCGAGTCGGTAGTCCTGAGCTTCTCGACGGACGGGGAGAGCTTCTCGTGGGCAAGCGTGGACGAGCTCGATAAGCCTATACCGATTCCAACCGGCGCAACACAGATGCGCATCACCATCAAGAACGGGGCCAGACTCTCGGCGTTCTATGCCATCGCTAGCGAAATCCCCCAATAAACGAGGTTGGTAGCCGGGCATATCACCTGCCGCTGCGCCGGTTTGGCCCCGCACCGCGGCTGCCAGGGACGACTATGCTCCGGCCCACTTGACAGCGTCTCTGGTTGGTATATGCTCAAAGCAAGCACTAGCGGGTATCTAGCTCACGTCACGGGAGATGGCTAATGGGTGAAAAGGAAAAGGCCAATTTGCAGGCACGATCCGCCCGGCGGGTACGGTTGCAGTGCCGTGGGATGGAGGTCAGTTCCGATACAAGGCCGTTCTTAGTCTGCTGCGTCACGCTCACGTTGCTCCTGGCAATAGGTGCCATCGGAGCCGCGAAAGGAGAATACCCTGTGAAACTGTGCCTGGTGGAACGCGGTCAACCTGCTGCTACCATCGTCCTCGCCGTGCAACCGACCCGAGCCGCCCAGTTGGCGGCCTCGGAGCTCCAGTATCATCTCCAGAAGATCACGGGGGCGGCCCTGCCTGTCGTTTCCGATGAGGCCGAGGTGCAGGGCACCAGAATCCTCGTCGGCGACAGCGCTGCGACCGTTGCCCTGGGCCTGCACAACGCCGATTTCCAGCTCCAGGAGTATCTGATCCGGCTTCGACCCGATGTCCTGATACTGATGGGGCGCGACAAGGACGACCATCCGACAGACTTCGATTACAACAATGCCGACTCTTTCCCCGACCTATTCGACGAGCAGGGCACCTGCTACGCCGTCTATGACTTCCTGGAAAGATTCTGCGACGTGCGCTGGTACCTGCCCACGGAGCTGGGCCTGGTTCATCCGCGCAATAGGACACTGGTGGTGACCGGTACTGAGGTGCGCCGCGCGCCGGCGATGAAGTACCGTTGGGTAGACCCGGGCATGCAACTACCGGCCGACCTGTGCGGCGACACTGTGGTTGGACCGGAACCGTTCCCCGCTTTGCCCTGGCGAGAGCAGATGCTCTGGATGCACCGCCACCGCATTGGCGGCGAGCCGTACGCCGCTAATCACTCGTTGTACGGCTATTATGACCGCTTTCTCAAGAGCCATCCGGAGTACTTCGCCCAGGGACGCGGAGAGCGCCCAACTCAGATGTGCTACAGCAATCCGGGACTGATCAGTCAGGTAGTTCAGGATGCACGGGATTACTTCGATGGCAAAGGCTTGCAGGCGGGTGCCCTAGCTGCAGGCGACTACTTCGCGGTCGTCCCCATGGACCATCCTGCCTGGTGCACCTGTCCGGCATGTTCCGGCAAGGCGCTGCCTCAACCCACTCGCGGGCGCGGACTCTGTCAGTGGTCTCCGACGCTGTTTCCCTTCTCCAGCAATCTAGCCAGCGACTACCTATTCGGCTTCGTCAGCCAGATCGCACG
>JALGTD010000223.1 GCA_029821515.1 Candidatus Zipacnadia bacterium
CTACGTGAGCTCCCCCCTGCAGATCCAATCCCAGCCTAATCTGGGGGCTGGGCGGATAAATAGCCAGATTGCCAAACGGCTGCCAGAGGGGTTTCTGGCCAGCTCGCGAGGGCGGTGTTTGCGGCTGGCCCACTCCCTCAAAGTCCTTCTGAAGAATCCCAGTGATTGCTTGCTTGTCCTGTAGCGCCTGCTCGTCAGTAAGGGCGGCAGACGTAACCTCGAGTGTGGTGTCATCAAGCATAGCTGCCGACATGATGGACACGCCCGCGTCTTCCAGCGACTTCTTAATCTGCTCAGCCTTTGCCTCGCGGTCATCAGCCTCAGAAACCAGCGGCTCGGCGAACTGATAACGGAAAGTGCTCTGGACGGTAAAGCCGCCCTCCTCCGGAGAACGGATTGGGGCAAACCCTATCAAGAAACCAACAACAAACAGAACGATGATTGTTACAATCCAATATTTGTGCCGAGCTGGCATCCTCGCCTCTCCTTTGTTATACCGAAAACAGTCGCAGACAGTACGCTCGATACGTAACCAGCCAGTCAATGACGCAACCGAGGCCGGGACAGCAAGCCCGACCCCGGCCCATCAAACCAGCCAGGATTATGACCGCCAAGCCGCACCACCGTCAGCGGCCAAAGACTGAGCAATAGGCGGGAGCATTATAAGTCTGTGTGGTCAAACTGTCAAGCGCACCGCCGACCAACTGACTTGACAAGCCCGGCGATTGCAGCTACTCTCTTATGACGCGTAGGAGCTGGCCCCTACCAGCAGACCCGGTCATCGCAAGCCAGAGGGCCTCAGCCCCAAACTTCAAAGTGACACATCAGGAGACCCCCTGTGCCTGATTATACTGTGGCAGTGGCGCTGGCCAACCCCGCCAACATTCCCAAACTCATTCACCTTGCCGCACTAATAGCCACGGAGTACAGCGGGCGGCTTGTGGTCACCAGCGTAGTGCCTGCTCCTGATGAAGAGGCGCCCGCCTCTGGCCACGATCCCGATGCGTTCGACAAGGCTCAGAGCCTGGTTCAACGCGGCTACGAGGCAGCCCTGGCTCGCGGCCTTCAGTGCGAAAGGCGCGTGGCCGTCGGCCAGCATATTCATGAAGGTATTGTCAATGTTGCCGAAGGCCACCAGGCCAACCTGTTGGTGATGGGAATGTCGGAGTCTCCCTATCCTCTACTGGAGGCATCTGACATAGAGTTTGATCGCGTCGTTGATGCAGTATCGGCCCATGCCCCGTGCAATGTGCTGGTAGCCAAGTTCCGTGACGGCATGCATTTCGATAGCGCTCTGGTCTGGGTATCGGACCATATTGATTTCAGGATGGCTGAACAAGTCATCGTCCCATTACATCACCAGGCCGGCGTTGAGATCGAGTTTGTAAGTTTCGCGGCCTCTCAGCAGCAAGTCAGGCCGGCCCGCATACAAGTCAACCAGTCGTTGGAAGAGGCCGGGCTCACTGGCTATGGTCACCTCACAGTCCAGGTCGGTGAAGAGACCGCTGATGCCCTCATCGAGGCCAGCAAGAGCTATGACCTGATCCTTCTCGGAACTCCCCCGTTGCACCAGCTTGAACGCCGGTTGCTGGGATCGGTCGCTGAGCAGGTGGTGCACAACGCCTATTGCACCACTCTGGTGATGCGGCCTGCTGAGAAGGGTTGAGGGCGACGACTCGAGTAATCTGCAGAATTCTGAGTTGGCAGGGAGGAGAGCGGAGGGCAAACGGAGAACTGCTAGAGGAAGTACAGATAGGAGGCGCACGTGAGCGACGAGTTTGACGACCTGAATCTGGATATAGATCAGCCGGAGCCAGCCCCAAGGAGCCGTCGTCGGGCTGTGTCCAGCCCACTCTACATGCTGGTGGTGGTAGTTCTTGCTGGAGCCTGCGCTTATCTGGTTTGGCTGCATAATGAGGACCGCGTGCTCATACAGCTTCTCCAAGACCAAGAACAACGAGCCCGAGACCAGTATGAGGAGTTGAGGGGCCCCAGCAAAGAGGTCAGAGAAGTCCTCACTGAACTGGCCGACCACGCTGCCTCCGAGACCACACTGCATCATAGTCTGGGAAATCGCAAACAGGCGCTGGCGGATCTGGACCGGGCCCAGAAGCTGCTCCAGCTAGCCGACGATCTGAAAACGTGCGATTGTCCGTCCGAAACTGAATCTATCCAGGCAGTGCAGAATAAGCTCGACAAGCTCAGGGCAGACCTGCAACCCACTGCGCAAGAACTGTCAGAACTTGTGCCCACAGAAGGGGCCAGTGGCGAGCAAGCCGACTCTACGTCGGCAGAAGCAAAGTTAGACCAGGCTCAGCCGGAACAGCCCAACGAATCCGGCGAGCAACACTCTGGAGGTGAGCCCGATGCGTAATGTGTACCTGGCCGCAGTTGTAGTGACGCTCCTGGTTAGTGCTGTCGTTGTTTCGGCGGAACCGTCAATGATGGGCTACAGCGGATTGCTGATGGTTCCGACCACTGAGACCGTGAACGACGGGGGCTACAATGTCGCGATAAGTAGCAGTGAATTGAGCGACTGGGATGACCGCGCTTACATTGCCAACTTCGGCCTGCAGGACGACCTGGAGGTGGGCGTATGGTGGTGGCACCCAGCAGGAGGCGGCTTGCTGCCCACCTCTTCATCCATCAGTCGTAATGAGACACTGCTGAATATCAAGTACCGGTTCAACTCAGGCACACCCGGCCGCGCCAGCCTGGCACTTGGCGTGAGCGATGTCACCGATGAGGTAGACACCGCCGTCTACTTTGTGGCCAGCAAGGATGTGGGCCAGCCAATCGGGACAACCATTGACGGCAAGTCAATAAGCCGGCTTACCCTGCACGGGGGCATCGGCGGCGGCTGGATTAACGACTTCTTCTTCGGGGTCGAAGCCCGGCTGGGGGATCGTCTTGCGCTGATAGCGGAGCATTTCAACGACGATATCAGCGTGGGGGCGCGGCTGCGACTGTGGCGACACGTTGTGGTGGACGCCGGATATATCGGCACCGAAAACTGGTCGGCCAATCTCAGCTACAACTACCCGCTGGGTGCAGCCGGCGCCTTGGAGCCGATAATTGGTGACTAGCCAACTCTAGCCCTGCGCTCGCCAGGTGGCTCGTCGCCCAAGCCCATGGGTAGCTTGCTGTGGGGGGTGG
>JALGTD010000019.1 GCA_029821515.1 Candidatus Zipacnadia bacterium
GCATACCACGGCGGAGCCAGTTCCCAGTGTAGCTTGCGAAGCTCACGTTTCGCCGCCGGATAGCCCGGCCGAATCTGCAAGGCCCGCTTCAGTTCGCGGGCGGCCTCGGCGCGACGCTCCAGACGCGTATAGACCATGGCCAGATGGTAGTTCAATTCGGCATTTGGCTCATGCAGGGATTGTCTGACGGCGCGCTCCAGGTAAAATCTAGCATTTTTCAGATCATTGAGCTTGTAATAGACCCATCCCAGACTGTCGGCGAAGGCAGGATTCAGCGGCGCGAAGCGTACCGCTTGCCTGGTCAGCTCCAGAGCCTGAGGCAGTTGCAAGTCAGCCTCAGCATAGGTGTAACCTACATTGTTCAGGTGCAGGGCGTAAGTCCACCTGTTGATGTTATCAGCGCGATAGTCGAACCCCACGTTTGCTAAATACCTCGTCAGGTAGGCGATTCCCTTCTCTTGGTGGCCAGTATGCAGCAGGCAACTGCCCATTTCGTAGAGATATTGCTTGCCGGTGTGGCGGCGTGCTCTTTGCAATGTTATAAGTGCCTGCTGGTATTGGCCTGTGCCAATATAGATTCGGGCAGCGCGGTCCAGCACGGTACCGTTGTTGGGAGCCAGCTTGACCGCACGTGTGGCATTGTGGATGGCTGTCTCGGCGTTCACCGGCTCCTGGGTTGCCTCCGACGCAGTCTTTATATAACGAAGCGCCACGAAGTCCTTGCGCATCTGGTCAAGGGGACCTGCCCACTGGCAGCCACTGAGCGTCACTACAAGTAATATGATAGCCGTTAGGCAAGCCCAGGCAGCGAGGAGGGCGCCGCTCGATGCGAGTGAGGACCTGCGACGCATGCTATTGCGGTGCGAAGGCTGACACATAATAGTAAGCAATGCCAATGTACAGAGTGCCTGCGGCGACACATGGCGTGGAATAGACTCCGTAAACGGTATGGTGTTCCCATTTTACCTGGCCATTGGCAAGGTCCAGGGCGTACAGAACACCGTCCTTGGAGCCGATGTAGACGACATCGCCGGTAATAGTAGCAGAAGCCAGGATCTCCTCGTCGGTCTTATGCTGCCACAGTTGCTCCCCAGTACTGGCGTCGAGACAGTACACATTACCATCGGTGCTGCCAAAGACCAGGTGGTCATCGGCGATAGCTGGCGTTGACCTGACCATGCCACCGATATCAACTTGCCACTGGATCTGGCCTGAGGATAGGTCCGTGGCGTACATAGAAAAGTCGTCGGCCCCACAGAATACTGTTGAGCCCCGGATGGTCGGTGAACAGGAAATCGGGCCGTCGGTATCTAGCTTCCAGTGAAGTTGGCCATCGCTGGCATCTACTGCGTAGAGTCCGTTGTCCCAGGAGCCTATTATCACCGTATTCTGGCCGACGGCCGGAGCAGCGACTATTTCCTGGTCAGTTTGCATCTGCCAGTTGACGGCTCCTGTAGCCCAGTCAATCGCCCACAGAGCCCCGCTTTCATCGCCGACGAAGAGCTGGCCGGCCTCAACTGTGCAGGATGATCTTATTGGACCGCCCAGGCACTTCTCCCACTGTTGGTGGCCGGTGCTTTGGTTAAGAGCATGCAATCGTCCGTCGCCGGCACCGAAGATTACTAGATCGTCGGCGGTCGCAGCGGCTCCCTCTATGTGGTTACCGGCAGCGAAGGTCCAGAGAATGTGGCCGTCGGCACTGTCCAGTGCGTAGAAGGTGCCGTCACGAGAGCCAATGTACAGACAGCGAGCAGCGATAACTGGTGAGGCTACCACTGCGTCCTGAGTGCGAGTGGACCAGACCTCGCGCAGCGGCGGGTTGATGGTTTGCTCGGTAAAACCATGATGTGCTGGACCTGCGCCGAACATGAGCCACTCATCTGTGGAGGCAGTCGTGGGCTGTTGAGCTGCCTGCAGAGCCTCGTGGGCCTCAGCCAAATAGCTATCAGCAATCGGGTCCGAGGTCAACTGTTCGGCGCGTGCCAGCCTGTCTTTGGCCTCATCGAGTTCGCGCCGCTGGATGTCGGCTACTGCCGCTGCGTACTGCAGACGGGCGCTTTTCGGGTTGGTGCGTACGGCTCGTTGCAGCCGCTCAAGCCAGGCTTCTGCCGAGCAAAGTCGGCCCAGTACATATGCCACTGCCCAGGGCACATCTGGCTCGGAGGTAACACGGTTGATCAGGGTTGATATATTGCGGTCGCTATCTGTCTTCCACAAGTACCGAATGACCTGCTCAGTCAATTCGGGGTGCTCATCGCTGAGAGCCTCAATAAGTGCTGGTGCCGGGCGCTGATCGTCTGCAGCAATGTAACCTAGAGCGTGGGCGGCTACCAGTTGCTGGCTACCGTCGCCTTCACGCAGCCAACTGTTCAGCTCACGCCTCATTCTGCGCAGGTGCTGCTCAGCTATATTGCGCACCTCCGACCGAGCATCGTCGAGCCCTGCCGTTAGCGCAGGTATGAGGTTCTCGTCAAGGTGATCCTTGACATGCTGGTAGGCTATGAGCCGGGTATCGGTATCTTCATCGGTTAACAGTGAACTGAGTACCTGGTACTGGGCAGTTCCCAACTCCTCCGTTCGTGAAAACCAATACTCGGCATCGAGGTCGTACTGGGCAACACTGCGAATGATCAGCTCCATCTCCTCGGGAGAAATGCTCAGTTCCTGGCGGTGATCGTCGATAATATGAAGCTCTTCGCTACCCATCAGCAGGCCGAATTTATGGAAGTTGTTAAGTTCGCGGGTGAGCAGGTCCTGGACGTCGCGTAGCTTCAGTTCCTCCTCTGACATCCATTCATCAACCTGCTGGATGAGTTGCTCGTGGATTAGCTCGTAGTTACGTTGCTTGTCCTTGCCCAGTCCTCGCAGCAGCCGGAAATCTACCAACTTGGCCATCACCCGTTCGATCGAGCGGGCATCCTGCCCTAGCTCCTGAGTAATTCGCTCCAGCGAGCGCGTTGCCTTCAGTTCAGAAGAGACCGCCATCTGCTTGAGAATGGCCCTCGCCACCCGCCGCTCCAGTATGGGCAATTGACTCAGGGCATAGTTCAGGTATTCACTGAATATCTTAGGAGCACCGCCCAGCTTCTCGTAATCGCGCTGCGTGATGGTATCTGAGCCTGCTGATTTCTGTTCATACAACCGATCGCAGACGACCTGAAGCTCGACAGGTTCGACCCCCTCGCGAGCCAGGTCTTCTACTAGTTGGTCTACCAGTTTTCGCTCCACATGCAGGCCGAAGTTCTCGGCGGGCTGGACAATGGCCTGTTCGGCTTGCTGCTTGTCCAACTTGCGGAGCCGATACAGGTTCTCCATTACGTCGGGGAGTTCGTCGTGTAGCTCATACAGTTCGCCCAAGTAATCCTCGCGAATGGCCAGGACCAGCCTGATACGCTCGTCCCCGTTGGCTAAGCACTGTTTGAGTTGCTCAATGGAGCTGGTGCGGGCGAGGCCACCGAGTTTAACAAAAAGCTCTTCGGCTTGATCCAGGAATACCACGACGCGTTTTTGCGAAGTCGAGGCAACTGCCGTGAGTAAATTGACCAATTCTTCCAGTTTAGCACTGTCGCCCAGATCGTAGCCCTCTTCTTCTGCTCTGTGGAGGGTAGCCTGGCGGATGTTAGCCACCGGTTCGTCTTCACAGCGAGCATAAATCGGCAGCCAGACTTCGGCCTCGGCTAGGTGCTCTTCGTCGCGCCCGAGCAGTCTTGCTATCACCCCAGCTTTGATCAGAGAGGTCTTGCCAATGCCTGATCGTCCGAATAGTACAGTCAGGCGATGTCGCTCGATGAGGTCTATGAGTTGGGAAATCTCCTGGTCTCGCCCGAAGAAGAAGTCAGAATCCTCGGTGTCGAAGTAATCCAGAAAGCGGTAGGGCCCGCCGCGGAGCACAGTAAGATCTCGTCGCTGGTTACGGCTGGTATGTCTGCGGTACTGGAAGCGGTCGCGCAGGCGAGCGAAGAAATCATTGAACGAGCCGGGCTGGCGCACCAGTAGATGGCGCTGCGACTGTCGCCTTCGCAGCCAGGTGACCACCTTGGGCTGTAGACTGTGAAACTCCATACTGGCGGGGCTCTCCAGCTTGAGCTGAGTATACATCTGTTCATCGGCAGTAGGCACCTGTATGTTAACCCAGAAGACTTTGCCCCCTTCGTTGGGCATAAAGTATAGGAACGGCTCGTCGCGGTCGCTATAAGCAGTAATGATGGACAACACTCTAAAAGCCTCGTCGAGAATCTTACTTATAGGCTCCAGTCCTTGATGGAGTTCCTCGGGGGTCAGAGGCAGATGCTTGCTGGCCAGGTCCCCGCCGCACTTTACCACCACCACTCGTGAGGAGTCCTCCAGCGCTACTGATATCGTCTCCTCATCATCAACACCAGCAACCAGCAGATGATAATCAGTTTCCGGCTCCAGGTGCCGGTCGCTGAGGGCCTGTTCCAGCAGATCGTGGGGTTCCATAGTGAATATAGTCGGAAAGTAGCCGTCCTGAACCAGTCGGGCCAGTTGCGAGTGGCCTTCAGCCGGGCGGGCTTCACTCAGTTTTTCCCGTAGCAGCCGACAGCGTTGCGCCTGGTCGGGTACCTGGTGAGCGAATTCGGCCACTGCCGCCGGCCCCCGCCGCTCGATAGGCAGATGCTGGAAGGACATACCTGTCTGCTGGCGAGCTAGGTCTTCGAGAAGCAGGTGGACTTCGCGATCTGTGGGGGGTATGCGAACAGCACTACCGATGAACAACACATGTCGGCCCAGTCTGTGCCGCCGCAACATAATATGGTCGGCGATGCTTCTTAGCATTGTTCTCAATTGAGGCTCACGTCTGTGTCGGTAGCCTCAGCAATATTCAAACCACTCTGCCGGATCCTTCGCTACTACCGCTGGGGAGAGTGGTGGGTGTTCACACCTCAGTGGTGGGCCTGGGCGGATTCGAACCACCGACCGATCGGTTATGAGCCGACTGCTCTGCCGCTGAGCTACAGGCCCGAAGGTTGCGCTGTTTTCTTCGTACGGCCCATATTATACCCAATTGGTTTGCAGTATGCAACCGACTTGGTGCCAACTGTGACAGATAGTATCTTCATTGACACCAGTTGTGTTATTTCTTATAATGCCGCTGAAGCAACCGAGCCTCATATTTGCCCTTGTAATGATTGCTGGGTGACTACAGATTTTGCCGATTACAGTAACTCCCCTCGATAAGGCAGTTCAGCATTTTCGTCAGGGCAGTCTTGTGGCACTGCTGGATTCAGCCGACCGCGAAGATGAAGCGGATCTGCTGCAAGCCGCCCAGTATGTGACTGGGGAGAGCATAAATTTTATGCTCTCCCATGCGCGGGGCCTTATTACCGTTGCTATGACTCCCCAGCGATTGAGCGAGCTGCAAATTCCTGTCCTAAAGCCGCAATTTGGCATTAAGAATATGCCGCGGTTTACTATGCCGGTTGACTACACGCCAGCAGTGACCACGGGAGTCTCGGCCTTTGATCGTGCTGCTACTATTCAGGCTCTGGTTGCCCCGGACAGTCGCCCGGAGGATTTTGCCCGCCCCGGTCATGTCTTCCCCCTGGCGGCAGCGCCAGAGGGCCTGGTAGCGCGGGCCGGCCATACTGAGGGCGCTGTCAGTCTAGCCCAACTGGCCGAGCTACCCCTGGTGGTGGCGATGTGTGAGATAATGGCGCCGGACGGAAATATGGCTGTTGCAGCCACTCTCCAACGGTTCCTGGAAGTTCACAATGTGCCTTTGGTAACCGTCGGACAGATCGCGCAAGCCCTGGGCGTGAGGCCGGCGGGTGCTGAGGACTGAATCCCCTGCATGTACCCACATTGTTTCTATGCGACTGGCCCGAGCTATGGCGAGTCGGGCCGCTGGCTAGCGATGTAAACCCCGGCCAGCGTGACGACAATACCAACAAGCTGCCACCCCGTCGGCTGCTCGTGTAGGAAAGCAACGGCCGCCGCCAGCGCTACGATTGGCGTCAGGTATTGGTATACGATAGTTTGCGACGCACCTCTGATCTTAACGCTGCGATACCACATAAGCATACCATACACCATCGCAACGCAGACAACGTAGGCTAACAGCGCCCAGTGAAGGCCGGCAAGTTGTCTCCAGGGCGTGGCGATGAGCTGGCCCAGTCCCACCGGCACCAATAATACATTGCTGAGAACCAGCGCCACAGCCGTAACCACCAGCGTACCGTGCCTTTGCATAAGCGGGCGACTAAGGATCATATAGACCCCATACAGAACTGTAGAGGCGAGCATTACTAGATCGCCGGTAATTCGAGCCGGCGCCACGGTGGTAGGAGAGGTTTCCGCTCCCAGCATCACCATCGCCACACCCCCTAAGGCAACGAAAAAACCGGCCCAGTTACGCAGATACATAACTTCCAGGCCAGCAACAGCCACGATTACTGCCGTCCAAACCGGAGCAGTACTGAATACCAGCACTGCTTCGCTGGCGTAAGTGAGATCCAGCCCGATGACGAAGGTCAGCATCTGTACGCCCAGCAATACTCCCAGACCGAGAAGAGGAAAGAACGAAATTCGCAGGCTGCGCCGTAGTCCTGGCCGCAGCAGCGCGACTATTGTGAGCAGAATGAGGCCCCCGGCGAGGTTGCGCAGGCACTGGAGGCCGGCCGGTGCAAAGACACCGAGCAGGAATTTTGACGCCACCGAGCCTGTTCCCCAGACCACGGCGACAGACAACGCTGCCCAATTTACTGCGGGAAGCGCACAGTTGTCAGCCAGGGTGTGCAGAGATTTAGCAGACTGTCGCAGCATAGCTTTGTAGGTGCTTTGTAACATGTCTGGGGGGAGTGATTACAAGTTCGCCTTCCACAAACGGTGGTACTACTTTCGCACTTGTCAAACCGGGAACAGACAGATTCGGGCTGCCAACTGCGGCAAGGCCGGAGGCGGGCAGCCGGGCGGGTAGGCACCGATTCAGGAATTATCCACTGGCCCTACCGGAATGCGAAGGCGGATGGTGGTGCCAACGCCAATCTCGCTTTCTACCTCAATGGCCCCATGGTGCACCTCAACTACGTTGGCGACGATGCGGGTGCCCAACCCGGTACCCATGGGTTTGGTGCTCACTGCGTCTTCGGTGAATAGCTTCTCACGCACGTCATCAGGTATGCCCGAGCCAGTATCGGCGCACTCGATAACAATTTGGGCGGGCTGGTCGGGCCCATCGGCTGGTGTACTTGCCAGTCGTAAGGCCACCGAATCGCCCGGATCGCAGGCGTCGATAGCATTGTAAATCAGGTTGTACATCGCATTGTAAATCTGCCTGGCGTCAACCGTCGCCTCGGGTACGTCGCCCACTATCTGCAGAGCGACCACTACCTGCTTACTTTTCGCATGTGACCGCAGCAGATTTACCACTCGCTCACCGACAGCCGCAACATCTGTCGGTTCAAAATGGGGCTCAGCAACTATACCCTTGACTGCAGCGGAAATCTCGGCCATACGCTGCTGGACTACCTCGGTCCCCTCTAAAATCATATCAATTAGCTCCGGGTAAATCTCGCGCAATCCCTCCACCGCCTGGCGGACCGAATCGGCCGCCTGTGGCAAGTTCTTCAGGCCGGCGAGTGCTTCATCAAGCTGTGCGTAGTCTTCGTCAGCAATCATCTGCAGCGTTTCGGCTCCCGTTCGCACCGGAGTGATCATGTTCTTCACATCATGGCTGATATTACCAATGAACTTGACGACCTCTGCCAGGCGCGCCTCCTCTTGAAGGCGAGCATTCTCAATGGCGACGGCGATCTGGGCGGCCATTATATCAATTAGATTGACATCGTTCTCGTCGAAGTGACCAACTCGCTTGTTGAGTACCTCAATGACGCCAAAGGGCTTGCCTGCCGAAGACTTCAGGGGGACAGCCACCATATTTTGCGTGGTATAGCCCAGTTTTTCGCCAATGTCCTGTAGATGGGCCTGTTCGGCGGCGACATCCTCCGAGATATGTATTTCCCCCGTTTGAAAGACCAGGCCAGCAATACCCTGGTCTGGTTCAATTTCGGTCTCCATCAATTCATCAGCCTTCTCGCCGACTACATACTCAAAGCGCAACTTGCCAGCGTCAGAATCATACAGCAGGACAGAACCCGCTTCAGCATCAGCTATCTCCAGGCTTATGTCGAGGGCCTGCTGCACCAGCTCTCCGACTCTTGTAATCGAGCTTAGGCCAGCGGTGATAGTGTGTGTTGCGGCAAGTTGGCGTTCCAGCTCCTGCACGGTGGCCGATAGTTTTGCGGTGCGGTCTTCCCCGATGTCTGTCATTTCCCTGGCCTCCTGATGGCAAGAGTTGTCAACCGCAGCAGTAGCAAGTCTATTCAGAGGGGGCTGGTGGAGATAGGCTTTGAGGTTTTGGGCCGACTCTCATCGCTATTGTGGCAGCACGCCGGGCTTGGTCTTCGTAACCGGCACGTTTCAGCGCCAGAGCGAAACGATTCCAGATACGGTAATTATAGGGATGAGATTGAGCTGCATTCTGAAGCACTTTCAACCCCTCATGCTCCTCATCGGACAAAAACAGAATCCAGCCGGCCATGGCCTCAGCAGTACCGTCTGCCGGGTCCAATTTCTGTGCCTTTTTGGATAGCTCGTACGCTTCGGTCAGCAGCTTATTATTCCGTGCCAGCAGCATAGCAAGACGAAGCTTGGGATCAGCCAAGTCGGGATCTAGCTCGATGGCTCGACGATAGTGTTGTTCGGCCGGATCGTCCTGGCCAGATGCCTCCAAGGCATCAGCATAAGCAAAATGGGCAGAGGCATCCTCAGGTGCAATGGCCACAGCCTGGGCGCCTGCCTCTGTAGCCGCCTGCGGCTGGCCAGTTGATTTGTACGCCGTGACCAGGTTCAGGCGAGCTACAAGCAATTGGGAGTCGAGTTCCAGGGCTTTCTTGAGTACAGAGATGGCGGCGGCTGGTTGCCCCTTGGTCATCGTCAGGCGCCCCTTTAGCTCGTAGGCTTCCGCTGACTGGGGATTGAGCTCGATGGCTTGCTCTATCCACTTCAGCCCGGTATGAGGATCATACAATCGCAGCAAGGTTTGTGCTAATTTGAAGGCAGCATCGAAGGAATTGGCGTCAATCTCCCAGGCCCGGCGGAAGTGGACGAAAGCCTCGTTGTACTGCTCCTCGACGGCATAGGCGTCTCCCAACTGTATCTGCGCCTGGGCCGAGTTGGGATTGGCACGTACCTGCTGCCAGGCCAAGTCAATTGCGGAAGTCTGGCGCTTACCACAACCTACGCCCAGCGCAAGTGCTACGCCCACAAGCATAAGAATGAGCAGTCTTCTATACCCGCTTATAATCTGTACCCTCTTCCTGCAGCATCTGCCGAGCATCAGCTCAGCCGGTGGCCTTGGTAGTGAACTGATGCATTATCTGGACGAACTCGCCAAATAGATAGGTCGCGTCGTGCGGGCCCGGTCCTGCCTCGGGGTGGAACTGGACCGAAAAAACGGGTAATTCCTGATGGCGCAGGCCCTCGGCGCTCATATCATTCAGATTAATGTACGTCAGCTCAAGGCCCGTGCCCTCCAGACTATCCATGTCCACACAGAAACCATGATTTTGCGTGGTAATGTCTATTTCGCCGGTTTCCAGGTTCCTCACAGGATGATTGACGCCTCGGTGGCCAAATTTGAGCTTATACGTCTTCCCTCCAAAGGCTAGCGCAATGATCTGCTGACCGAGGCAGATGCCAAAGATGGGCAGTTTCCCCAACAGGTTGCGGGTGGTGTCAATAACATAGTCCACTGCTTCCGGATCGCCGGGTCCGTTGGAGAGCACCACCCCGTCGGGCTGGCAGGCCAGAATCTCTTCGGCGCTGGTAGTTGCTGGCACAGTTATCGGATCACAGCCCTGTCGGTAGAGATGGCGCAGGATATTCTGTTTGACGCCGCAATCAACGACCACTACCCGATAAGTCTCCCAGTAACCCCGCAGGCTGTTGTTGGGGCCAGGCGTCTCTTCGCCAACCCAACGGCGGGGGGGCGGCGAGATTTCCAGACTGAGCTGTCCGGGCGGTATTGCTTCTTCTTCATAGCCGCTCTGCCCCCAGCGCCGCGGCTGCTGACAGGTGACTTCTTTGACCAGATCGCAGCCGACCAGCCGGGGCGACTGGCTCGCCTTCGCGACAACGCTTTCCGGATCCAGATCTTCGGTAGAGATAATTCCAATCTGGGCGCCGGCATCGCGGATGTGCTTGGTCAGCATGCGTGTGTCGATGCCCTCGATGCCGATGATACCATGGTCACGCAGGTAGTCGCTTAAGCTCTGCTTAGCCCGCCAGTTGCTGTAGATGGGCGAGTTTTCTCGCACGACAAAGCCTTCCACCCACGGCTGCCCCGACTCCATATCTTCGGGGTTGATTCCGTAGTTGCCAATCTGGGTGTAGGTCATAGTAACGATCTGGCCGCGATAGGAGGGATCGGTGAGCACCTCCTGGTATCCGGTCATACCGGTATTGAACACCACTTCCCCGCTGCGCTCACCTTCGGCACCAAAGCACTGTCCCAGGAAATAGGTCCAGTCTTCTAAGGCCAAAATAGCTTTTTTCTGCTCAACTCTGTTCAATGTCTGTATCCTGTCCACGTCTATCGTAGCAACCGCAAACTCTACCTTAGAGTTTCGCGTCTTTACGCAGTTTTCCTTCCTGCATCAAGAATTGCCCACCTCTGATGGTGCCCCACGCCTGGCCTGTCAAGTTCTGTGCAGAGAAGGGTGTGTTCCGTCCCTTGGAATAGAAGCGATCGGGGTCAACCACCCACTGCTTGTAGGGGTCTATAATGGTGATGTCAGCCGGCGCTCCCGACTTGAGCGTGCCAGCAGGCAGACCAAGCAAACGTGCCGGATTATATGTCATCTTCGCCAGTATATCGGATAGGCTCAAATGGCCGGTATGAAAAAGATGTGTTAAGATCAGACCCAGGCAGGTCTCCAGGCCGACCAGACCCGGTGGCGCATCAATTAGTCCTTGCGCTTTTTCCTGAGGAGTATGTGGGGCGTGGTCTGTGGCAATTATCTGGATGTCGCCATCAATGACCGCCTGCAGTATCGCCTTGCGGTCGTGCTCAGTACGCAGGGGCGGATTGACCTTGGCATCGGCACCACTTTCCAGAACAGCCTCTTCAGTGAGACAGAAGTAATGAGGCGCCGTCTCCAGGGTAAGTCGGGAGAAAATATTGTCAGTGCGCAGCGTCTTGGCCTCGGCAACGGTCTGGGCAGTGCTTACATGCAGTAAATGCAAGCGGGCCTGCTTGACACTGTTAGCAGCTTGCGCCCAGCGGCGCAGGGCAGCAACCTCCGAAAGGCTGTCCTGCCCCGGCACCTGCAACTGCTGGCTGACGGCGCCGGCATTGATGACGCCATCCCCGCTTAGCTCTTCGTCCTCCAGATGGGCCATGAACGGGCGGCCGGTGCCAGCCAGCTTTTGCAGTGCTTCCTGCATCTGCTTAGTTGATTGCAACGGCATTGCGTCGTCGGTTATGCTGGGGCAGCCGGTCTCCAGCAGCGCACCAAAATCAGCTAGCTCCCGGCGTTGGTTGCCCACGGTTGCTGCTCCGAGTATGTAAACGTTGCACCAAGCCTGTTTTTTGATTGTTTGTTGAAGCCTGGTAATGCGCTGGGGTCGGTCCAGAGGTGGGTTGGTATTGGGCATACAGCAGATCGTGGTAAAGCCACCAGCTACAGCCGCCTGGGTACCAGTAGCCACTGTCTCTTTGTGTTCGAAGCCCGGCTGGCGCAGGTGGACATGAATGTCGATCAATCCTGGGCATACCACCAGCCCATCAACTGGCACTTTCTCGCCCAGCGGGCCCCCCCCTGATGGCCTAATCCAGGCAACCTTGCCCTCCGCGACGGCCACATCAGCGAGCTCATCACGACCGCTGGCGGGATCAATGACTCGTCCCCCGGTCAGCGTAAAGGCTTGAGTGTTCTGCTGGTGCATATACCCAGACTCCTGCAAAAAGGCCTTCCCGTCGGCGGGAAGGCCCTCTTTGTGCTAGTTATGCTGGCGGTCCGGTATTGAATTACTCTACCTTGACCTTAACCGTATCCATTCGCGGTTGCAGTTGCCCATTGCGGTCGGCCACGCGCAGGGTCACCACATAGTAGCCCGCTTCCGGGAATTGATAGCTGACCTCTTCTCCGTAGGCGTCGAAGCCCAGGCCGTCCAGGTCATCA
>JALGTD010000224.1 GCA_029821515.1 Candidatus Zipacnadia bacterium
CTGTTGAACCAGTTCGGCCAGCGCGGCGCTGGTGCGCTGACGTACCGCATCGAGGTTCTCACCCTCGGGAAACGTAACCTCTTCAGGCTGGGTTTGCCAAGTGGCATAAAGCGCGGGGAATTGCTCCCGCACTGCATCGTGAGCCAGACCTTCCGACGCTCCGAAATCTATATCTATAAAGCCAGGGACCGGAACGGGCACGAGACTATGAGGTTCGGCGACCGCAGTGGCGGTCTGCACGGCGCGGCTGAGCGGGCTGGTGAATACCCCCGAGATTGGCTCTGCACGCAGCACCTCGGCGAGGGCCTGCGCCTGGCGAAGGCCGACCTCATCGAGGGGCACATCTGCTTGACCCCGGAAGATCTCCTGTTTGTTCCAGGCCGTTTGCCCATGACGAATGAGGACTATCTTCGTCTGCGGGATATCGCTGTTCTGCATCTTCTGCCCTCTGCGTCAAACGTCAGCGCTGAGCTCTTTCGGTGAGTGCTGGTAAGCTCGCCTCTCTTATTTGGTAGAGGGGACTTCAGCCTCGGTGCGGATCGTTTGGAGGAACTGCTCAAACGGCTGCGGGCCCAGGTCGCCTTGCTCGCGGCTGCGCACCGCTACCTGCCCCGACTCCTGCTCCCGGTCGCCGACCACCAGCATATACGGTATCTTCATTAGCTCGGCGTCGCGGATTTTCGCTTGCAGCGTGGCTGACTCGCGGTCAACTTCCACGCGCAGGTCTTCTTCTCGCAACTGCTTGGCAATCTCGTCAGCGTAGGGAACATTGCGGTCGGTAATGGGTAGGATACGCACTTGCACGGGAGCCAGCCAGAGCGGGAAATTGCCCGCGCAGTTCTCAATTAGTGCGCCCAGAAAGCGCTCAATTCCGGCCAGCACGACCCGGTGCAGCATAACTGGGCGGTGCTCCTGGCCGTCGGGGCCGACATAGGTGATATCAAAGCGCTCAGGCATATTGAAGTCGCACTGGATAGTAGGCCCGTCCCACAGGCGACCCAGCGCGTCCTTAAGCGCAATGTCAATCTTCGGCCCGTAAAAGGCGCCATCTTTAGGGGCTATTTGGTAGTCCATGTTGCACTGCTCCAGGGCCGCAGCGAGAGCGTCGATGCCATGCTGCCACATCTCATCGCTGCCCATGGCATTATCTGGCCTGGTGGCGAGCAGTACTTTGTACTCGTTAAAGCCGAAGGTGGTCAGCATATCTTGCGCAAAGTTGATGACGCCGACGATTTCGTCGGTGAGCTGTTCCGGAGTGCAAAAGATGTGGGCGTCATCCTGAGTAAAGCCGCGCACCCGCAGCAGGCCGTGCAGCACGCCACTGCGTTCATGGCGGTAGACTGTACCCAGCTCAAAGTAGCGAATGGGCAGGTCGCGATATGAACGGGTCTCGGAGTTGTATATCAGGATGTGCCCGGGGCAATTCATTGGCTTGATGCCGTAGGACTGCCCCTCAACATCGGTGTAATACATAGGATAGTCCTGCTGAGCATGCCCTGAGATCTCCCAGATTGTGCTCTTGATAAGATGGGGCGTGCGGACAAGCTGGTAGCCACGCTTGAGGTGCTCTTTAATGGTGAAGTCGGTGACCAGTTGGCGCAGCATCGCACCGTTGGGATGATAGTAGACCAGCCCGGCGCCGGCTTCCTCAAAGAAGCTGAATAGCTTCAACTCCCGGCCCAGCTTACGGTGGTCGCGTGTCTTGGCCTCCACGATACGTTTCAAGTGCTCCTCAAGCATTTTCTGGTCGGGGTAGGCCGTCCCGTAGATGCGCTGGAGCATCGGATTTGACTCGTCTCCGCGCCAATAAGCACCGGCCACCGAGAGCAGCTTGAAAGCAGTGATTTGGCCGGTCGCGGGCAGGTGCGGCCCCCGGCACAGATCAACGAAATCGCCGTGTTGATACAGCGAAATGTTCTGCTCGCCTTCTTCCACCAGTTCGTCTATGAGTTCAACCTTATAGGCATTATCCGTTTGCTGAAAATGAGTCCGGGCTTCGGCCGGGGAGACCTCCTGGCGCGTGAAGGGAAGATCAGCGGCAATGATCCTGGCCATCTCAGCCTCAACGCGCGCGAGGTCGCCTTCGGTAAATGGCTCGTCAACGGCAAAGTCGTAGTAGAAGCCATCTTCGATGGGCGGGCCGATAGTCGGCTTGGCTTCCGGAAAGAGACGGACAACTGCGTCGGCCATTATGTGGGCCGCTGAGTGACGATAGATTTCTAAGCCTGTGGGGCTGTCTACAGTCAGGATGGTTAGCTCTGCGTTGCTATCTATTGGTGTGGATAGATCAACGGTTTGGTCGTCGACCTGAGCGGCCACAGCATCGCGAGCCAGCCTTGGGCCAATTTTCTCAGCGACCTGGCCAGCGGTGGTGCCCGTCGGTACCTGCATTGTGGAGCCGTCGGGCAATGTGATGGTGATTTCTGCCATAATAACCTCCACATAGACTGGAACTTGGGGGAGGGATTATCCTGATGCCGTGCAGCTTGGCAATCCAGCGACGGGTAGTTCCCTGGGCTTGGCCGAACAAATGGTGGGCGCTGGAGGACTTGAACCTCCGACCTCTACCGTGTCAAGGTAGCGTTCTCCCTCTGAACTAAGCGCCCACACAGCAAAAACGATTATAGCACAAGCCTTAATATGTGTAAAGCGCCATGGGATAGTGCTGCCGCGTGGGCAAAAGAAAAGGGACCCGGGCAACCGGGTCCCTCTATTTGGCTTGTTGTGGCGGTAGTTGCCTTCAGTATTTAGAAGGGAACTACCACACCGGCCACTATCAGCTTGACGTCAGGCAGCCCGGATTCTCCAGCTGCGGCCTGCTGGGTGGCGTAGGTCAGATTGACATCCACGCCATCAGCGACCGTCTTGGTCATCCGAACCGCCCACAGGGTGTCAAACAGGGGCTGGCTGTCCATGAACCCCCACGAGCCCAAAGTAGCCCACTGGGTCTGATTCCAGTAGGGGCCGTTGCCGTCGAGGCTGTAATACATCGCCTCAATCGGCATGCCACCAATCTGGAAATCAAGCTGTCCACCAATGACCTCCACGTTGGGCATCGCCAGCGGATTGCGCAGCCAGCGTTCCCACGGGATCCACACCCACCGTAAGACTCCCAGTACGGGTTGGCGGTGGAGTAGTATGGGTTGTAGAACGGGTCCAGGTCTGCGTAGTATCCCCGCAGTCCCCAGCCCTTACCCTTGAATATATCCACCATCGCCATCAATGCCGACGGATCCTCTGCCAGGCCGCTGTCTGCGCCGGTGGGCTGTGTCTTCAGGCGTCCG
>JALGTD010000225.1 GCA_029821515.1 Candidatus Zipacnadia bacterium
CCTGGGGGATGTCCAGAGCTTCCTTCACGGCTGCCTCGTCAAATGCCCCCACCCAGCAGGTGCCCAGGCCCTCCGCGACGGCCTGCAGAGCAATATGCTCCAGGGCGATGGCCACGTCAATGGGATACGAAGCTTGCCCGCACATCATTGTGCGCTCATCGGTCTCGGCGCAGGCGGCAATCACCACCGGCGCTTGCCCGACGAAGGCCTGGCCGCCTGCTGCTTCCATCAATTGCTGACGGGTCTGCTCGTCGGTCACCACCACAAAACGCCACTCCTGGAGGTTGCCCGCCGACGGCGCGAGTCGTGCCGCCTCCAGGACTCGCTCAAGCTTCTCCGGCTCGACCGGCTGCGGACGGTAGCGCCGCACGCTGTAACGCTGCTGAATTACTTCAAGAACTTCCATAATGCTCTCCTCCTGTCGTTATTTTACACACTTGAATACACGGTAACCCCACTTGCGTGAGACGGGTTCACACTCAGAGAACAGTGGTGCTATGTCGCGGATGCGGCTCTTGGCACCCTGGCGGGTATGGATGACTATCCACAGCACGCCACCCGGGCGCAGCCGGTCGGCGGCATCAGCTATCAACCCGTAGAGCTTGTGCTTGCCCACCCGAATCGGCGGGTTGCAGAGTATGACATCGAATTGCCGCTCGCCTAGCACCCGTGGAGCGTCGCCAGCGAGCACCTCAACATTGCTCATCCCGTTGGCCTGGGCATTGTCAGCGGCCAATTTAGTAGCCCGCTCGTTGATGTCCACCAGCGTTACATGGGCCTCTGGCCGCAGTTTGGCGGCCACCAGCCCGATTGGCCCGTATCCGCAGCCCAGATCGAGAAAGTCTCCTGCCTCCGGCAGCTCCATCTTCTTCAGCAGCCGCAGGGTGCCATCGTCAAGCCGCCCGTGCGAGAAGACACCGCGGTCGGAAGTCAGCGTCAGTTCCACTTCTCGCACCGAGATGGTGAACTGCTCGGGTTGCGACTGGACCGTCGGCTGCGCGGTGTAGTAGTGGTCGGCCTTCAACTTGTCCTCAGATTGATTCTTGTGCTGGACCATCTCTGCAGCAATCAACCTCCGGCCTGGCGCTATTGTAGCCAAGAGTTCTAAGCATACGTGAAACCGCCTCTGCACATTGTTTATGTGCCGTTCAGGCCTCCGCATCCGTGAGCTTCTCCAGCTTGAAGATCACTGGACGAAACCCGTCGGTACAACATGTAACAAACACGTCCTGTCCGCCTCTGGCCATGCCGTAGACCAGCTTCTGGATGTCGGCCCACGCCCATCCACAGAACCCCGCAGGCATCTCCCAGGGCTTATCCTTGTCGACCACAAACTCCTCGCCTTCCTCGAAATGGTCGCAGGGCCTCCAGTGCTGTGGATCATATGCATAGTCGTCAATCAAATCCTGGTGGAACAGCTTGCGCATCACGGTGATGCGCACGGCAAACTCCTGTAACTCTCTACGCACCGGTTCTGTCTCCTTTCATCTTGAATCCGCGGATCACATCTGTTAACTCGCACATCACCGACATCGCCTCGTGTGCATCCCCTGGTCCGACATTTGCAGAATCTCTCTTATGCTATTCGGTAAATCTTAAAGAGAATCCTGCTGCTATGGGCAGCAGTTGGTCAGATGAAGGCTGCAGTGCCCTAATTGATAAGCCTTCCCGGATTGACCGGCCCTGGACCTTCGCCGAGGGGCAGCGCTGCCGCAATCGCCTGCATTGTAAATTGTTTGGCTTGTTTGATTGCTTCGAGACGTGGAGTACCCTTCGCCAGGTATGCCGCTATCGCCGACGAGAAGGTGCAGCCGCTGCCGTGAGTTCCTGCACTATCTACTTTCGGCGACGACAGTTCGCGCAAGTCATCACTTTCGCTGTCATAGACAATGTCAATGGCCTTGTCGTTCAGGTGCCCACCGGTGATGACCACTGCCTGCGGGCCCAGCTCGCACAGCGCCGCTGCTGCCTGGCGCATCTGCTCGATACTTTCAACGGGCCGGTCCAACAGCACGCTGGCCTCCGCTGCATTAGGCGTGATGACCTCTGCCAGAGGAAAAAGCTGCTCAATGTAGACCGCTTCCGCCGCCTCCAGGAGTAGCCGCCCGCCGGAGGTCGCCACCATTACCGGGTCCACTACCAGGTGGGGAATGTTGTGGCGCCGGATGCGGCCGGCCACCACCTCTATGATAGCAGTGTTGGCCAGCATCCCCGTCTTCGCCGCGTGACAGGGCAGGTCGGATATGATAGAATCTATTTGGGCGGCAACCAGTTCGGGTGGAAGCGGATAAGCCTGCTGGACGCCGACGGTGTTCTGGGCGGTGATGGCAGTAATCGCGCAGGTCCCATACACACCGAGGGCAGCGAAAGTCTTCAGGTCAGCCTGAATGCCGGCACCGCCACCGGAGTCCGATCCGGCGATAGTCATAGCTACGGGAATGTTCGGTTGGACTCGTTCAGACATATAGTTGATATCATCCCATTGAATAACTGGCTTGTACCATTACTATTCACCATATAGCAACTATATACCTACCTGGGAGCAGCAACTGATGCGGCATAAGCCGGCGATATTCCTTGATCGCGATGGAGTAATCAACACCGACAAGGTTGGCTGGGTGGAGAGGTGGGACGAGTTTCACTTTTGTCCCGGTGCGCTGGAGGCTATCCGCAAACTCACTGGGGCCGGCTGGGAGATATATGTAATCACCAACCAATCAGGCATAGCCAGGGGTTTGTATTCAATACATCGTCTAATAGATATTCACTGGCGGATGTTGCTGGAGATACGTCGAGCCGGCGGGCGAATATTGGGAGTGCAATTCTGCCCTCATACTGATGAAGATGAGTGCCTGTGCCGCAAGCCCGAACCAGGGATGCTGCTGAAGGCCGCTGCCAAGTGGGGCCTCGACCTGGCGGAGTCTTATTTCGTCGGCGATTCAGCCCGTGATATTCAGACCGGCGCCGGCGTCGGCTGTACGACCTTCTGGGTGCAGACTCATTACAGTGATGAGCGGACCCAACGCCAGCGCGAAGAGATGGTCGTCGCACCCGACTATGAGGTAAAAGACATGGCAGAGGCGGTTGAAATTATC
>JALGTD010000226.1 GCA_029821515.1 Candidatus Zipacnadia bacterium
CCGGCCGGCACCAATTACCGGAGGCTGTGGCTAATGGTAGTTGCTGTGGGAGTGTGTGCTATGGCTTTACTGGTCGTACTCACTGGCTGCTCCCGGCCAGAGCCAAAGCCGCAGGGAATCACCCCACCTCGGGAAACAATGTCGCCTGCGGATAGGAAGCCAGAACCACAGGAGCCCAGTTCAGCCACAGACGAAGATGAAGCGGCGCCTGAAACAATGGTTCGCATTAAGACAGAAAAGGGCGATATTGTTGCCAAGCTGTACGATGAGAAAGCTCCCATAACGGCTGGGAACTTCCTATTGTTGGTCAAGTCGGGCTTTTACGACGGGCTGACCTTCCACCGGGTAGTGCGTGACTTTGTGATTCAAGGAGGAGATCCGGCTGGCGACGGGTCAGGCAGCCCGGGCTTCACAATTCCTAACGAGTTTGACCCGGAGCTGAAGCACGATCGGGGCATTCTATCAATGGCCAATGCTGGTCGTGACACCGGCAACAGCGAGTTCTTCATCTGTCTGGAAGGCAAGGGGTTTACCGATGGGCTTGACTACCACTACTCGGTTTTTGGGGAGGTTATC
Organism: Candidatus Zipacnadia bacterium; assembly: GCA_029821515.1. Classification (GTDB taxonomy): domain Bacteria; phylum Armatimonadota; class Zipacnadia; order Zipacnadales; family Zipacnadaceae; genus JALGTD01. The sequence goes on from JALGTD010000226.1 coordinate 577, forward strand.
GAAGGGATGGATGTTGCGGACAGCATTTGGCCCGGAGATCAAATAATCAGAATTACCGTAGAGAGCGAATCGCCGCATGCCTCGGCGGCTGAGGCGGCAGCCAAAGCGGCCCGTGTTCCGAAGTGACACTTCACCTGGCTTGGACCACTGTGACGGAAAAGCGCGGATATCAGCATAAGAGGCTCTGGTCTCACCGGAGAGACCAGAGCCTTAGCGTGGAAGCAACGACCTGGTGACCGCAGCCCCGTTGCGGGACGGTGCCACGGCTATATTGACTACCAGGTAATGAACTGACTGGGCTTGCCGCCAACCCAGTCAATACGGGCAGTACCTGCCTGCAGGTTGCCGGTCAAGATGGCCAAGAGCTGGGCTTGCGCGTCCGTCAACTGCCCGCTGATGTTCCAACTGGTGTCTACCTCGATATGGGCACTCATTCCGTTGCCAAGCTCCATATCCTGCAGGAGTGAGAACGACGTGAGGTTATGATCCGAGTCAAAGGCGCCGGCCACATTCCCATCATGATGTGCCCATAGGAAGTCCTCGCCAGCTAAGACGCCGAAATAGTAGTTCAGATCGGCTTCAAAGGTGAAGGCCCATTCTTCCAGGATGGTGCCATTGATATTGTGAGTGCCTTCAATTTTGTTCTTGGTCACCCACTGCTCGCTTTCGTAGATGGCGAACTGGTCGTTCATATCCCATGTACCGTTGAAATCTGTCCACTCATCGCCTTCGCGTTGAACTATTACGCTGATATCCTCGTCAAGTGTTGCTCGACCGGGCACACCTGCGCCCGCCTGCTCGACGCCGCCGTCCCAGTCGGTGGTATTCACTGTACAAGTAATATACCCGTCAATTGTGATTGTGGCATGAGCTGAAGTCAGACCCAGTGTGCCGGAGATGTCAATATCAACGTCGGTGTCGGGGCCGGCGCCGTGAATACTGCCGTTGACATTATTCAGGGTGGTCACGACGCTCCCCTCCCAGTGAATATCGCCGGAATCCCAGTTGATTGGATAGGTCTCAGCTGGCCGGACCTCATCCTCGGATTCTGGCATCTGTTCGGCAAGGTAGATGGCCAGTGCGGCCATCCCAGTGACGGGGGAACTGCCCTCAGATCTGGTTGGCGTGCCAGCAGCGGTGAGGTCTAACTGTCCGGCAGCATACTCTGCCAGCGCCACCAGGGCATCAATACTGGCGTCGGACATCTGCCACGGATTCAGTTCTGGTACGCTCTTCACCTCCTGGATGGCCATCGCCACCTGAGCACCAGCGAAGTCAGCCTGCTCCTCTTCATCGGCGACATCAAGTGGTGGAGTATAGGCTGGCCAGTTAGCAGCTATGTCATAGCCACCTCCACCCCCACCACAGCCAGCTACGATAGCTGTCAGGGAGATAATCATCAGAAATATGCTGCTGCGAAGATACTTCATCGTGGGTTCCTCCTCAGAAACACAACCTGGGCTTGGCTCTGTACTGTTGCAATAATCATACCCTATGCAGCGGCGGGTTATTCCCTTCAGCCAGCAAGTTTCTATGCCTAATCAATCTTCGGTACAATTCCTGGTACCCTCGGTTTCTGCAAATCTGTAGAGCTTGGAGAGTTGTCAGAGCAAATAAGAAAGCATCCTCAGACCGGACCTTCATGGTGAAGATTATTGCTTCATATATACGGCCACAACCCAGGGCTTGGACTATTTTATCAATGGCCAGCTTGCCGCCGCCAATACTGAAACATCTCACGAAAGATCTTCAATATCACTGCAGGACGGGCCAGGGTAGATTCGCCTGCCTGGCGCGGTTGATACTTGATGGGTATTTCCGCGATACGGAAACCGTGTCGCTGGGCTTCAGCCAGCATTTCCGCGTCGATGAATGAGCCCTCCGAGTGCAAGTCCATCACCTCAACTACTTGGTGCTTGAAGACCTTGAAAGCAAAGTTGACATCTCGTACCTTAAGCTTCAAGAACAAACGGATCAGCAGATTATAGACTTTGCTGTAAAGCCAGCGCTTCAATCCCTCCTGGCGGCTGATGCGGTAACCGATCACCACGTCGGCCTCATTCAACAGCGGCAGTGCCTGAGCAATATGATTGATATCGCATGGCAGGTCGGCATCGGTATAGACCACTACCTCGCCCTGGCTGTGGCTCAGTCCTGTGCGGATAGCACCACCGAGGGTACGGTTGGTCGCGTGATGAAGTGGCCGTATATGATGGTCCTCTTCTGCGAGTTCTTCGGCTATCTGTCCGGTTCGGTCAGTACTGGCGTCGTCAACGATAATTATCTCGTAGTTCCCTCCGGTGATTGGTTCCAGAACCTCTTCAGCCGCCGCCACTGCCGTCCGAATGTTCTCCTCCTCATTATACATGGGCAGAACGAGTGAGATTTGAGGACGGTTATCATTGCCAATCGGTATCCCGTCCATCTGTTTCGGCCTCCTTGGCCGATTAGCGTCGGCGGCTGCGCATGTTGCTCAGTAAGCTCTGCGGCTATGCTGCATTTGC